>CAZHLZ010000020.1:0-19768 GCA_964532475.1 uncultured Chitinophaga sp. | reverse complement strand
CGTATTCATAAATTGATTTATTTAATGAAACGCTTAATTGTGAATTTATTTCAGAGAGATAACACGAATCCAATAAATATTTCTGAGTTCTTTTCATTTCTGTGTTTTTCAATTTTGTAACAAAAGACGACATTTGAAGAGCTTTTGCAGAAATTTCTTTTCGTTGACTTTCAGTTAACTGAGAAGTGAATTGAGAAAATGAGAATTGCGTTGAAATTAATAAAATGATTGATGTGAAAAAAGGTTTCATGGGAAATTGGTGTATTAATTTTAAGCGAATATAGTTTTTTTTATTGAAATTTTGTAAATTTGTAATAAATATTAAAAATGGCAACGATAACTTTGAAAATAAATGAAAAAAGTAAAGAAGGTAAAACCTTAATGGATTTGATTAAGCTTTTTTCTGCAAAAAAAACTGCCGTGGAAATAATTGAAACGCCAAACGAAGGAATTCTAGAGTCGATTCAAGATTTTAAAGAAGGTAAAATTATTCGTGGAAAAAATGCAAGTGATTTATTGAAAAAATTGAAATCTTAAATTATGTATTCAATAATCGCGTCAAACAAATTCAAAAAAGACTACAAGCTTTGCTTAAAAAGAGGTTTAAATGAGAATTTGATTGATGAAGTTATTTTATTATTAGAGAAAGAAGGTAAACTACCCGCTAACTATAAATCTCACAAATTATCTGGAAATTACAAAGGCTTTTGGGAATGTCATATTCAACCTGATTGGTTACTGATTTGGCAACAAAAAGATGAGATAAAATTGATTTCTTTACACAGAACTGGTACTCACTCAGATTTGTTTTAAATACAATTTAGAGATATTAAAAAAGCCCTTGATTGCTCAAAGGCTCTCTCTATTTTTTTTAAAGAAAATTAGACTGTAATTTCCTCGTTTTTTGCATTTACAAAGGTGTATTCCAACAAATGATTGGAAGATAATCCTCTCACAGGAATCCATTTTTTGAACTTAAAAAACCAATTCAATTGTTTGGACATAATTCCGCGTTTGAAATAAGCTTCTAAGTATGGATGACAAAGAATTGCAACATTTTTCTCTTTTTTATCTAGCATTAAAAATTTCAAGTTATTTTCAATTTCTTCTGCTAAAAGAATAGAAGCCTGTACTTCGCCAGTTCCTGCGCAAGTTGGACAAGTTTCAGTAGTGATTATTTCCGTTTCAGGTCTAACTCGTTGTCTGGTAATTTCTACAACACCAAATCTAGAAGGTGGTAAAATATTGTGTTTTGCACGGTCAGATTTCATAAATTCTTTCAATTTCTCAAAAAGAATTTTATTGTTTTCCTTGTCGTGCATATCAATAAAGTCAATCGCAACGATTCCTCCCATGTCACGCAATTGTAACACACGTGCAATCTCTTCCGCTGCTTCTAAATTGGTTGCGAGCGCATTGCTTTCTTGACCATCAGAACCTTTTCTGTTACCGCTATTTACATCTACAACGTGCATTGCTTCAGTATGTTCGATAATCAAATATCCACCAGATTGCATCGGAACTTTTTTCCCAAACAAAGATTTTATTTGTTTGCTGATTCCGAATTTTTCGAAAATATCAATTTTTCCGTCGTAGTGTTTTACAATTTTTGCTCTGTCTGGCGCAATTCCACTGACGTAATCTCTAATTTCGTTGGTTAAATTAGCATCATTTACGTGAATATTTGAGAAATCTGCATTTAACAAATCACGTAAAATTGAGGCTGTTTTATCAATTTCTCCTAAAACTTTTTTCGGAGGAGTTGCTGTTTTTAGATTTTCGAACATCACCTTCCATTTTTCTGTCAGGTTTTTTAAATCTTGATCGATTTGTTCTACTTTTTTGTTTTCAGCAACTGTTCGAATAATTACACCAAAATTTTTCGGTTTAATTGATTCTAAAAGATTTCGAAGTCTATCTCTTTCTTCTGGATCTTTAATTTTTTGGGAAATGGATATTTTTTCTGAGAAGGGTACAAGCACTAAATACCTACCTGCAAGTGTAATTTCGGCACATAAACGTGGACCTTTACTTGAGATTGGTTCTTTTGCAACTTGTACTAAAATTTGTTGAGTTGTGGATAAAATTTGATCCATTTTCCCTTGTTTTGCAATTTCTTTTTCAAATTTAAAGTATTGCAAATCTGAAACATTTTGTTTGCCCTGAAGTGAATCTTTAGTAAACTTATGTAAAGAATTAAATTGAGGACCTAAATCTAAATAATGTAAAAAGGCATCTTTTTCGTAACCAACATCAACGAAAGCTGCGTTTAAACTTGGTACGATTTTTCTCACTTTTCCAAGGTAAATGTCACCAACGGCGAATTCATTGTTTCCTTGTTCTTCGTGTAATTCAATAAGTTTGCCATCACGCAACAGAGCTAACCAAATTCCATTTGATCTGGAATCAACAATTAGTTCTAAATTCATGAAGCGAATGTTAAGACGTTAAAAAAAGAATAACTTAGCAGAAATCTACTAAGTTATTCACTAATATCAATTAGAAATTATTTTTTCTTTTTATGACGATTTTTTCTAAGTCTTTTCTTACGCTTGTGCGTAGCCATTTTATGTCTTTTTCTTTTTTTACCGCTTGGCATAATATATGTTTTTAAATGTTAAACAATTTTAGGTGCTTTTTTGAAACTGAAAAAAAACACTCCCAATTTTTACAAAGGGAGTGCAAAGATATGTATTTCAATTCAAATAGACACTATTTTCAATCAAAAAAAGAAAATTATTTTGAAATAACTTTGTTTTTAACTTCTTCAACGAAAGTTTTTGCAGGTTTGAAAGCTGGAATATTGTGCGCTGGAATAATGATTGTTGTTTTTGCAGAAATGTTTCTTCCAGTTTTCTCAGCTCTTTCTTTTACGATAAAACTTCCAAATCCTCTTAGGTAAACATTTTCACCTTTTGTGATTGAATTTTTAATTGTAGTCATGAAAGTTTCAACCGTTTTTAATACTTCTTGTTTTTCCAATCCAGTTTCTGTCGCGATTTCAGCAACGATATCTGCCTTTGTCATTTTGTGTGATTTTAATATTTAATAATAATTTGATTTCCAGCCACAAAAGTATATATTTAAAAAGATATTACTTTTGTTTTTTGAAAAAAAAATTAAAAAAACTCCAAATGACTGATTTTGACCTATTAATTTGTGAATGGTACAGACGAAATAAACGTGAGCTTCCATGGCGCGAAACAAAAGACCCTTATTTTATTTGGTTGTCGGAAGTGATTCTGCAACAAACTAGGGTTGATCAGGGTAGAAATTACTATTTAAAATTTATTTCTAATTATCCCACAATTAGAGATTTAGCGCTTGCTGATGAACAAGAAGTTTTGAATGATTGGCAAGGTTTGGGTTATTATTCGCGTGCTAGAAATTTGCATTTTAGTGCCATAATGATGCTTGAACAATACGAGGGGGAATTTCCTGAAAGCTACGATGAAATCTTGAAATTGAAAGGAGTAGGAGAGTATACCGCTGCGGCAATTGCGTCCTTTGCCTTTGATTTGCCGTATGTGGTTCTGGATGGAAATGTATTTCGTATTCTAAGTCGTATTTTTGATATTGCTTTGCCAATTGATTCCTCGGAAGGCAAGAAAACTTTTCAAAAATTAGCTGAAGAATTACTGCCAAAAGACAATGCAGCCGAATTTAATCAAGCAATCATGGAGTTTGGCGCCATTCATTGTACGCCCGTAAATCCGCAATGTGAAACCTGTATTTTTTCTTCAAATTGTCTTGCTTTTGCTAATAATACAGTTTCGTCAAGACCAGTAAAAATCGGTAAGACAAAAGTTAGAAAACGTTTTTTTAATTATTTAATTTTTGTTTCGAACGGAAAAATTGTTCTTCAAAAACGGGTGAAGGATGATATTTGGAAACATTTATTTGAATTTCCTTTGCTTGAGACTGATGAAGATCAAAATGAAGAGCAATTTGCTCATTTAGTTGATGAAAAATACGCTTTGAAAATAAAGTTTTGTATTCAAGGAAAGAAACACATTCTTAGTCACCAACATATTTATGCTTCCTATTGGTTTATTGATTGCAAGAATTTTGATTTTCTTGAGAATAATGAGCATCTAGTCGAGTTAGAAATTGAGAATTTACAAGATTTCCCCTTACCGCGATTAATCGATCGATTTTTGGAAGAAAATTATGATAAAATAGTAAATATTGAAAACTATTAATTCGTTTTCTCAAATGTATTTTATACCTTTGTAAAAATGATTTTTTGGAATGGCAGGAACAGTAAATAAAGTAATTTTAATCGGGAATTTAGGGAAAGATCCTGAAATCAGAAGGTTGGAAAACGGAGCAGTTGTCGCAAATTTTTCGATAGCTACCTCCGAAACTTATATTGAGAAATCAACTGGTGAACGAAGAGAAAATACGGATTGGCACAATGTTGTTGCTTGGAGAGGATTGGCAGAAGTGATTGAAAAATACCTGAGAAAAGGTACAAAAATTTATGTGGAAGGAAAACTAAAAACACGTAGTTGGCAAGATAAAGAAGGGAATACTCGTTATACCACGGAGGTTTTGGCAGAAGAAATGACAATTTTGTCTCGTCCTGATGGAGATCGTCCGAACCAAGAACAAAAAGAAGTATATTCGACACAAAATGTTCCTACTAATCCTAGTCCTATGCCGAATATTTCAATCGACTTGGATGATGATTTGCCATTTTAACTAGCATTTATGAGCGAAATAATTATTTCTAGTTTAATCATAATTCTTCTTTTACTTTGTTCTGCCTTGGTTTCTGCTTCTGAAGTTGCATTTTATTCTTTGAGTCCGCAGGAGAAGGATTTATTGAAAAATGAAGATTCTAAAAACGCTAATTTAGCAAAGAAATTATTAGACAAACCACAGGAATTGCTCGCAACGATTTTAATTGCAAATAATTTTGTTAATGTGGGAATTGTGATTGTTTCAAGTGCTTTACTTAAAACATTTTCTACAAGTTTTCAATTAAGTCCAACAACCTACATGGTATTGGAGGTTTTTTTGATCACTTTCATTATTTTGATGGTGGGCGAAGTTATTCCAAAGGTTTACGCTACAAAAAATGGAATTGCAATTGCAAAATTGATGGCGAAACCCTTAAATATTTTCAGCAAACTTCCACCTTTTTCTTGGCTAAAAAGTTTTCTGACCAATGGTACAAATATCATCAATCGTTACGCGAAAAAAAGAACCATCAAAATCTCGTCTGATGAATTAGAACAAGCTTTGGAGTTGACTAAAGAGGAAACAACAAGTGAAGAAGAACAAAAAATCTTAGAAGGAATAATCAAGTTTGGAAATACAGAAGTAAAACAAATTATGCGTTCGCGCATGGAAGTGGAAGCCTTTGAGGAAACTTCAAGTTTTTCACAAATCTTGGAATTTATTTTAAATGCAGGTTATTCTCGTATTCCTATTTACAGTAAAACCTTTGACAATGTGATTGGGATTTTGTACATAAAAGACTTATTGCCATATTTCGATGAAGGACCAGAATTTGAGTGGAGGAAATTGACACGTAAACCATTTTTTGTGCCAGAGAATAAGAAAATCGATGATTTGCTTAAGGAATTTCAAACCAAAAAAATGCACATGGCTGTAGTTGTGGATGAATATGGCGGTGCAAGTGGAATCATTACATTGGAGGATGTTTTGGAAGAAATTATCGGGGATATTACGGATGAATTTGATGAAGACGACATTATTTTTCAGCAAGAAGATGAAAATGAATTTGTTTTTGAAGGAAGAACTTCCCTTATCGATTTTTACAAGGTCTTAGATATCGATGGTAAAGATTTTGAAGCTAAAAAAGGTGACTCAGATTCATTGGGAGGTTTTATGATTGAAAATGCGGGTAGAATATTGAGAAACAAAGAGTTTATTCGCGTCAATAATTTAAAATTAATTGTTGAATCATCCGATAAACGAAGAATTAAATCTATAAAAGTTATTATTGATGAAATTGAAAAATAAAGGAAAAATCATTTACTTGAGTGTAATTTTCGCCATTTTTTATTCTTGTGGTGATGAAATTGCGATTCCAAAACCAGCTACTTATTTGCGTTTGGACCTTCCGAAACATGAATACGTGACTTACAAAGAAAAAAATTGTGATTATAGTTTTGAATATTCTAAAATTTACAAAGTAAGCGATGTTTACAATGATTTGGGTCGAACTTGCCACAAAGACATTAATTTAGGACCTCTAAATGGAATTATTCACTTTTCGTTTTTGAAAATGGATAAACCTTTGGGCGAGTACATAGATTTTGCAATAGATAAAGTAGAAGAACATAAAGTTAAAGCTTCTGCAATTGAAGATTCTTTAATCATTCGTCCGAAGGATCGCGTTTATGGAACTTTTTTTGAATTACAAGGCGACGTAGCTTCTCCCTTTCAATTTTATTTAACAGATTCTGTTTCAAAGTTTGTAAGTGGAGTTGTTTATTTGAACAAAACACCAAAATATGATTCCTTGAAACCAAGTTTAGAGTATTTAAAAGTCGATTTATATCAAATGCTGAAAACTTTTTCTTGGGAATAATCGTTAGTAATAATAAAATGAAAATATTAATTTCCCCTGCAAAATCAATAAAATTCACGGAAGATTTTCCAAAAGTTGAGCATTCAATTGCTGAATTTTTGAATGATTCTGAAAAATTGATAAAAAAACTTAAGAAATATAAGTTAAAATCCTTGATGGATCTTTTTCATGTTTCTCAAGATATTGCTGAAATAAATTTAGCTCGATTCAAGAATTGGGAAAGTCCCTTGGAACAAAAAAACGAAACTATTCCATCGATTTTTGCATTTACAGGAGAAGTCTACCGAGGGATTGATGTGAAGACTTTAGAGGAAGATTCCTTAAATTATTTGAATCAACATTTGAGAATATTGTCTGGTTTATATGGAATATTAAAACCTTTCGACTTAATGTATCCTTACCGATTGGAAATGGGAACGAAATTCGAAATAAATGCGAAAACAAATAATTTGTATCAATTTTGGGGAGATAAATTGATCAATCAATTGAATAAAGAAGAAAATGAGGTTATTGTTAATTTAGCATCGATCGAATATTTTAAAGCGATTAATACCAAGAAAAGTAAATCACGTATCATTACGCCAATTTTTAAGGAATTGAAGAATGGAGAATACAAAATTGTAATGACATTTGCAAAACATGCTCGAGGCTTAATGACTCGTTATTGTGCTGTAAATTCGATTCAAGATCCAGAAGAATTGAAACTATTTAATTGGGAAAATTACCAGTATATGGAAAATTTGTCCAGTGAAAATGAATGGGTTTTTGCTAGGTAGGGAAAGGATTTTAAGTTCCGATAACCATCGGAATTAGGACTTTAAGAAATAAGATATTAGACAAAAGACTTTAGATAAAAGACATTAGACAAAAGACTTTAGATTTCTGCGAGAAACAAAATCTGCGTGAATCTGCGTTTAAATCTGTGTAGATCTGCGGGAAAACTTTTGGATGTAAGATATTAGACACTAGACAAAAGACAGTAGACTTTAGATTTCTGCGAGTAACAAAATCTGCGTGTAACTGCGTATTTTTCTGCGTCAGATCTGCGGGAAAACGGATTTGAAGTTTACCGAATTTCTTTTTACCACTAAGATTAGAAAGAGAAGTGAGGAATCGTTTCTTTCTAATTCTTACTCGCTCAGTGGTTTACTTTTTCCTTTATGCCTATAGAAATGAGGTGCAAAATTCGAATAATGAAATAACAATCTATCTAAAAAGTACTTTCCCAAAAAAACTAATAGCAATAATAATTGCACTAGAAGCAAAAAGAATCACAATAATTCTTGCTCCATTTTTAAATTTGAATTTTAGGTGAAGAAGTAGGAAAATAAATAAAAAAAGTAAAGGTATTGTTGCAGGAAAAAGGAGAAAACTATCATAGAATTCTCCTTCACTTAATTTTACAACTGATCGCTGAAAACCGCAACCTGGACATTCAATTCCGAGTGTTTTTTTCCAGCTACAAGTTAGCATTTATCTAATATTCATAAAAGCAGTACCTACAGCAACAAGTACAATAACAATGTACAAAATAAATAAAGCTGAAAGACAAAGTCCAATGATTCCGCAAACCAAACCTGCTTTTGAATTTTTATAGGATTGTTGGTAAGCAGTTGGATCTTCTAAATATATTTTTTTGTCTTTGTTATGCAAAATGATTGCAATGATTCCACAAATGATTCCGGGAATCCCATACAACCAACAAGTTACAATTGAGATGATTCCTAATACCAATGCAGCAGTTGCATTTGGTAAATTTTTATTTCCTTGAAAATTGTTTTGAGAATTTAAGTTATCTATGATATCTGACATAATTGTTTTTATTTTTTAAAAAAGATTTGAGTTAAAAATTGTTTTCTAATTAATTTTTTAAATGTTTATAATTTACTCCATACATAATAATAAATGCTGCAACAAAAATTAATTGAATTACCATTGCAAGAATCATCATTGAACCAAAAAGTCCACCAGAATTTCCAGAGCCCATCATTAAAAATGAACTTGTAAATGCAAGCGCATGACCACCAATGTATAAAAAGTAACCCACTTTTTTCAATTTCCACATCATTAAGGCTCCTAAAAGACAAAGTCCATTTGCAAGAAGATTAATGATATTTGAAATTAAACCATATTTTTTGATTGCCTCAATTTGACCACTTAAATCTCCCATTGGACTTTTCATTTGCTTGAAAACCTCACTTGATTTTTCTAATGAATCCAGTGACGCTTGCACGGTAAAAGTACCATAAAGGGCAGATAAAAGTCCTAATCCTGCGCCGATGAAGGTTAAGATGCATAATACTTTTAAAAAAGTAGGAACTGCAGTTTGTTCTACTTCGTAATCTAAATTATCTGACATTTTAATTAAATTTATTAGTGAAAAAAAAAGCTCCGCAGAACGGAGCTTAAAAATAATATAATAATTTTTAGTTCATTGCTTTTAAGTTTGCAGCATACATTGCTACGAAAGCGATTGGGAAAATTACTCCAAAAGAGAATCCAGCGTAAACAATACCCATAACTACTGAAATAACAGCAGCGATTGTGTACAACATGAAACCTTTTTTCTTCAATTTCCACATTTGGATAACTCCAATTAATTGCATGATTACAGTTAAGAAACCAACAATGATGTAAGCCCAAACAACTCCAGTAGATGGTCCAGTTGTCATTGTTGCACCTGCATCTTGCATTGCTTGGTCTAATCCACCAACTGCTGCTTCAGCTACTCCTAATACTGCAAATGCAGCTGCGTATCCGATTACTGCTAATCCAATCCCGATAAAGCTAAGGATACAAACTACAGTTAAAAATGTAGGTCTTTGCCCACTGTTGTTTTGATTTAAGTCTAATGTTTCTGACATAATGATTAAAATTTTAAAGTTATAGGGCAAATATAGTTGATATTTTTTATATTCCTAATTTTTGTTAAAAAAATCTTATTAACAATTTATATGTTAATAAATGTTAATTACATTTCGTTTCTTTGCATTTAAAAAATCTGATATGAAAAAATTCCTTTTCCTTTTTGTTTTGAGTTTGTCGTTTATTTCTTGTAAAAAGAAAGAGTTAAGTTTTACTTTAAAAGGAAATGTTTCGGATAATACCTTCTCTACCAGTCTTTCTGGAGCAAAATTGACCTTAGAAGAAATTCCTTCAGGGGCAACAGAAGGTTCGGTTTATGAACTAATTATTCCAGCGGACGGGAACTATGAATTAAATTTCAAACGTACGAGTGCAATTAAATATATTCTTACAATTACAAAAGAAAATTATTTTCCGGTAAGTGAAGAAATTTCATTTAGTGATTTTAGTACGGAAGAACCTCTGGTGAAAAATTATGCAACAACAGCAAAAGCATGGGTGAAATTACGTTTCGTAAATCAAACGCCGAATTCCAATGATGATCTATTGCGATATATTAAACAATCTGGCAAAGTAAATTGTGACATTTGTTGCCCTAGTGTAGAGCAGGAAATTTATGGTATAGCTAATGAAACTAGATATTGCGTAAATGATGCAAATACAGTTTATTCCTACTATTATTGGTCTGAAAATCCTTCTAGTCAAGGTTTAAAAGAAATAATGACTCCTGCTTTTGATACAGTTGAATTGGTATTGAATTATTGATTAGTCTATTAGCTGATGGGTTGATTTCGACTTGTAACTCTTAATTCTACATTCTCAATTCTCAATTCTCAATTCTCAATTCTCCACTCCTAACTCCTAACTAACTCAAACCTTTTTCATCAAGAACCTTCACAAAATGAAAGCCTTTTGGACCGTAACCTTGGTTGTAATAAAAACGATGTGCCTTAAAATTGGTGGTGTATGCGTCTAAAACCAAAATGGTACAATTTAACTCTTTTGCTTTTTTTTCGAGATAATCTGCCATTAGTTTACCTGCACCTTTTGATCTAAATGATTGTTTAACAACTACATTATCTAATTCGATGTAATCGCCGCACCATAATTTTGTTCCATGCCAAAATCCACTTATGGCGACACATTCTTCGTCTTCGAATACAGCAATTTGACCGTAAGAATTTTTTAGCATTTTTTCGAGCATGGATTTGTATTTCTCAAAACTTAAGCTGGGGTACAATTCACAAATAACTTGGTGTTGCGCCAACATTTCATCCATTTCAACTAATTCTCTTACAATCATTTTACTAAATTTTCTTCAAATAATTTTAATATTCTTCGGTATTCATCGAGCCATGAACTTGTGGTTTTAAATCCATGCGCTTCCACAGGAAAAACAGCCAACTCCCAGTTTTGTTTGCCTAATTCAATAAATCGCTGTGAAATACGTGTAATGTCTTGGAATTGAACATTGTCATCTACCATTCCGTGTAACATCAATAACTGGTCTTGCAAATTTTCTGCATAATAGATGGGAGAACTTTTTCTAAATGCTTCTGGATCAGTTTCAGGAAAGTTAAGAATGTTAGAAGTGTATTCTAAATTATAATGCGCCCAATCAGTTACTGAACGCAAAGCTGCACCGCATTTAAATTTCCCAGGTTCTTTTAATAGTGCCATCAATGTGATAAATCCTCCGTAGGAACCGCCATAAATTCCAATTCTTGTTGAGTCAATTCCATAGTTGGAAATTAATAATTTTCTACCGTCTAAATTATCAGATAAATCTAGTCCGCCCATATTTCTATAAATTCCAGTTCTAAAATCTCGGCCATAACCGTCACTTGCACGGTAATCGATGTCTAAAACAGTAAATCCTTTTTGGACAAGTAAATTATGGAACATAAATTCACGGTAGTAAGTACTCCAATAATTGTGGGCATTTTGCAAATAACCTGCTCCATGAACAAAGATCACGGCTGCACCATTTTTTTTCGCTCCTTGGTAAATTCTTGCATGAACGAGGGTTTTATCACTTGCAGAAAAGCTTATTACTTCTGGATTTATCCATGTAATCGAAGAAAATTCTTTGGAGCAGGATGACGTAATTTGTTTTTTGCTGGTGTTCGCTTTATTATCGGCGATGTATAATTCCCAAGGTTTGGTCTTGTATGAATACAAAATGGCTAATTTTTTCTCATCAGGACTAATAACAACATCATGAGAACCATCATCAAAAAGAATTGCATCCATTTTTCCAGAATTTATATCTAATTTGTAAAAATCTAGGTTTCCTGGATGCGTTTTATTTGCTGAAATGTAAAAATAGTTTTTATCGCGAGATAATTTGACTGATCGCACTTCCCATTTTCCTTCTGTGAGTTGTTTTTTCTTTTTTGTAAGAATATTTATAGTGTAAAGGTGAGAATATCCGCTTTCTTCCGATTGAAAATAAATGCTTTCATTGTCTTTTAAGAAACCGATATTTCCTGCATCAAAATTCCATTCAGAAATCCCAGGTCCTCCTATCCAAGCGGGATCGTGCTGATGTTCTAATTCCTCAACTTTGTTGTTTTTCAAGTCCAATCTCACAATCCAACGATCTTTGTTGTCCATACTTTTTAGTTCCAAAATACAATGCATGCCGTTTTCACTAAAAATTGCATTTTGCATCACTAATTCTCTGTCTTTATCACTAATTTCTTTAAAATTGGGATACAAACTTAAATAAGATGGATTTTTTCTAATATCAGTTAAATTTGAGAAAGAAACCGAGTAAACACTGTCCTTTTCGATGTTGTAAACACACAATTTATGAGTACTTAAGGCATTAAGAGATACTTTTTCTCTCGCTTTGGAGTTTCGTGTGTAACCAGAACTTGTGATGTGATTTTCAAAACTTGTTTCCAAATCATTTGCATAAGTTGATAAGCGAAACAAAACGAATTTTTCATCACCTGACATCTGAATGTTTTCAATTTGTTGGTTTTGATAAAAGTATTCTTTTGGGAATTTTTCACTATTTGATGCTTGTTTTTCCTCATTCCATGCGTTTTTTTTGTTTTTATCTTGAATAAATTGAAATAATTCTTTTTGCTGCTCTTCCAAAAATGAAGTTTCATCTGATTTTGGAGTTCTAAAACCAGATTTAAAATTTGTGATTTGCTGAAAAGTATTTGTTTTTGTGTCAAATTTAAATAAGTTGTTATTCTGCTTAAAATAAAGAATGTCAGAATTGCTATTGATTTGTAAATCAGTGATGTAATTTTCAGTATGAATTAACTTTCGATGCGTTTTCTTTTGAGTGTCAAAGGAAAATAAGGCTCCATCTTTTAAATAAAATCTTATTTTTTTGTTTTCTTGCTGAAAATCTGAGACATAACTATCATTTAATTGTTCCGTTGGGACCAATTTTGCTTCTTTCATTCCGTTTTCCCAATAATAAAGAGAATTTCCTAATTCATTTTTTGGATTCCATTCAAAGTAAATGCGCTGACCATCCCAAGACCAAAAATGATTTTGTGGCTGATGACCAATAAATTCATTTCCTTTCATGATTTCTTCTAACTTTATTTCTTGGGAAATAGAAATTGAGGCAAATAAAAGTGAAGTGATTATTAAGGTGTAAATTTTATTCATTTTGAAAGTTTTTGTAAAATTAAGAGAAATAGCATTAAATTCAAACTTTCTTATCTTTGTAAAATGAAATGCTTATTTTTTCTACTTTTTTCTGCTTTTTATTTGTCTATTTCTGGACAAAGTAATTTGAATTCCGGCGCATCTGGAATAAGAATGAACCGCTTGGATTTTTTTCAAGAAAACAGTTTTTTTGTAGAAAAAAATAAGGTGAGTCATGAGTTTGGACTTGGTTTTGGTGTCAATAAAACCTTATTTCAACAACGACTAAATCCAGAATTATTTTATGCTTTGAGTTCAAATATTAAAAGTGAAAAATTCGTAAAATTCCAGATTTTAGCCTCTTTTCATAGTAATTTGTACAATTCTAATAAAAAACAACGCGAAATCCATGTATTTAATGAACTATTAGCAGGATTTAAAATAAGTTTTGGCAAAAAAAATGCACTTACGTTTATTCCTGAACTTGGATTGTTTTCAGAAAGTTTCAATACAGATTATTTCAATAAAATTAGTCATCATTTAAATTTCAATTACAGTGCTAAAATTGCGTACAACTATCATTTTTAGACTTTTAATTTTGTTTTTTGTCGTAAATTCTTGCACAAAAAAGGAAGATTTTTCGAAAATAAAAATTCTGGGTCATGCTGGAAATGGCTTAAATATTTCTAATTCCATGTACCATGACAACTCTCTAAATTCAATCCATTTGGCAGTTTCACATGCTGGTTGTGATGGCGTGGAAATTGATGTTCAATTATCTAAAAATGGCACAGCTTGGTTGTTTCATGATACAAATTTAAAAAAAGAAGCAAATTTGGACGCATGTGTTAATTCTACTAGCGATACTGAATTGGAGCAATTGTCTTACAATCATTTCAACGACGAAAAGCTTTTGAAATTAAATGACTTAAGCCTTAGTACCAAAACCTTGTTTTTAGATTTACGACATTACAATTATTGTTCAGAAACTGTAGTTGATTTAAATGCATTCATTTTAGAATTGTCGCTATTTAGAGAGCAAAATTTGACTTGTGAAATTTATGTATGTACCAATTTCATTGATTGGATTATTCCTCTTCAAAATGAAGGATTTAAAGTGTGTTTTGCACCAAATTCAAAGAGCGAATACGATGAGAAAAACGCAAATGCTTTCCTATTTAAAAATGCTGAAATATCAAAATCTGAAGTCGAGGCGTTTCAGAATGCAGGAAAAGAGGTGTTTATTTTTGAGCTTCGTTCACCAAAGGGAATTCGTTCAGCACTGAGAAAACATCCAAATTGCATTATTTCAGATGATATTAAAGCAGCAATTATTGAAAAATATTAATTTTGACCATTAAAAGATGAAAATATGAGCAAAAAAAATAAAATTAACATCGTTTATTCAACTAATCCTAATTTTCAATACCAAGAGGAGGAACAAATAGAACAAGAAACCTTGCCAAATCAGCAACAAAAATTGTACGTTTCAATTGATAAAAAGCAGCGAGCTGGTAAAGAAGTTACTTTGATTGAAGGTTTTGTCGGAGCAGATGAAGATTTAAAAGATTTGGGAAAAAAGCTAAAATCGAAATGTGGAGTAGGAGGGACCGCCAAAGATGGTGAGATTTTAATTCAGGGGAATTTTAGAGATAAAGTTATTGAATTATTAAAAAAAGAGGGCTATCAAACGGTTAGAAAAGGAGGATAAAAAAAGTCTGACTTAATGTGAGATCTAAACCAAAAAACCTTAATCACACTAAATCAGACTTTAACCAAAAACAATAAAACTATGTTTAACTACTACAAAACAAAGGTATGATGTTTTTTGTTTCGATTTGTACAAAAAATGTTAAGTGTAAGAATTATTGATTTAAATGTTGTTTCTGAGATTTTAATATTTATTTAAAAATCATTTCTTTCATTTTTGTCCTAATTTTTTTCATTATATCTTGCGGATATGTTTTTTCACCTGTGAAGATATCTGTCATGTAATCTGAAAAACGTTGACCGTATTTTTTGAAAAATAAATTTCTGATTTTTTCTTGATTGTAGAAAAACTTAGCCAATAAAGCAGAAGTTTTTAGTTCTGGCAATAATTTTTGGTTTAATTTTTCAAGGTATAATTTTTCTGCCAATTTTCCATCCAATTTTGATTCCACAATTGCTTCTGCAGCGAGATTTCCTGAATAAATTGCATTAGAAATTCCTTCAGCTGTAATTGGATCTGCAAAACCCGCCGCATCGCCAATTAAAAAAACATTGTTTTTTACGAAACCATCTTTTCTACAAGAAACTGGAATTTGAAATCCATGTGCATGTTCGATAATGATATCTTCTGCTTTGATTTCCAAAAATTCAAGGTAGTCATTGTAAATCTTTTTTAAATTTAATTTTGAACGTTTAAAAGAGGCAACTCCCAATGACAAATGATTTTTCTTAGGAAAAGACCACGCATAGCCTTTAGGAATAAAGTCAACATCAAAACGAGCTTCTGTTTTTAGGCGCTCAAAAACCTCTGGTTTCACTTCTACTTCATATTCCAAAGCAGGAATCAAATAGCGCGTGTCTTCGCTCCAACCAGCCAATTTTGCAGTTTTGCTCAAGGCACCATCGGCTGCAATCACAAATTTAGCTTCTAATTCGTTTTTGTCAGTAATTACTTTAATAGTATCTTCGAATTTCAAATTTACTAGGCTATGTTCTTCGAACAATGTAACTCCCAGTTTTTTAGCATGATTAACGATTAATTCATCGAATTTGTCCCGCATCACCATGCTGATGACAGGGAAATCCTTGGGAGATTTTAAAGAAGTGGTCTGACCTTTAAAATACAAGTCAATATTATGAAATTCAGTATCTACAACTGTTTGAATATCAAAAGGTAACATTTTTCGTCCTCTGAAAACTAATCCTCCTCCGCAAGTTTTATATCTTGGAAGTTTTTCTTTTTCAATCAAGGCAACGGATAATCCTCCCTCAGCTAATTTGAATGCGGCAGATGCTCCAGAAGGACCAGTGCCAATGACAATAACATCAAATATTTTCATTTATTTTAATTTTCGTTTGGGTCGAGCGGAAACTCTGAAATTAATTTATATTTTGGGCCTAATTTATTCATGAAATATTTCCATAAATTTTCATTTTCTGTATCCATAATTTCTTCCGCAGAATCAATTTTTGATACCACCCAAGCATTTTCTTTGATTTCATCTTGAAGTTGTCCTTCAGACCAACCTGAATATCCAAGGAAAAAGCGAATTTTATTTTCAGTAAAATGTTTTTCTTTGATGAAGGAATAAAGTTGCTCAAAATCACCGCCAATGTAAATTCCATCTGCAATTTCTAAGCTGTCATTTAGTTCCTGACCAAACGTATGCATGAAATACATGGTTTCATTTTCAACCGGACCACCGATGCTCAAAACAGTATCAATAATCGGAAAAGCAGGATTCAAATGATTCAAATTTACATCGATGTAATGATTCAAAACAAAGCCAAAACTACCTTCTTTGGAATGTTCGCACAAATAAACCACGGAACGTTCGAAAAATTCGTCTCCAATAAATGGGTCTGATAGTAAAATTCTACCTTTGCGAGGCATCAATTTATTTGTAAAGGAAATATCTGGAACTTTTTGGGACATTTACAGTTCTTTTTTAATTTTTTAGTATTTGACTTGATTTTACACGTGTCAGTTTTCCGTATTTTTCTAAGATTTTAGTATCAAATTTTTTCGAATTACCTACAACAAACAATTGTAAATTTTTTCCTTCAATTTCTAATTTATAAAAACTCTCAATTTGATTAAATGTTAAGTCACTGTAATAAGGTAATAAATTGATATTTGGATCTTCAGTATAACCCATTTTTTGCCACATTTCAACCACTTGTATCAAATCTCTAAAACCTGGTTTATTTGTTTTTGCATTTGAAATCAAGGCAGAACGAATTCCATCTTCGCGCTCACGTTTGATTGGCATTTTTGTGATTAATTCATGCATCACTTGAATTGCTTCTGGAGTTTTGTCACCTTGGCAACCTAAATAGGCATAAAAATAATTAGGAAAATTCTCTTTTCTTGCCAACTGATAATTTGCTGAAGTTGAATAAGCTAAAGATCTAAACTCACGAATTTCTTGAAAGACCAAAGAAGACATATCTCCTCCAAAATATAGATTAAAGGCAGCATTGTCGCCAGCTTGACTTAATTTCATAGCATTTCCTTCCATTCCAAATTGAATTTGAGATTGAACTGCTTTCGTGTCATCCACAAAGTACACTTTTGGACTGTCAAAACCTATACGTTTTTTCATTTTTACCTCCAAAGCTTTGTTTTTTGGATAATTCTTTGCCACAATTTTGTCCAAAGAATTTGAAAGTTCTAAAAGTGGTTTAGTTCCTGTGTAGGCAATTGCTAATTCATAGTTTAGGGCATTTTTGAAGGAATTCTCGAAATTCTCACTTTTTATTTTTTGAATTTGTTTCACCGATAATTCTCGCAACATAGGAGAATTTTCACCATAAAGTGCATACATTTCCAAGGCTCGAAGCATGTTTCCGAGATCTTTGTTGTTTAATTTTCGGTCAGATTTAATTTCTTCTGCAATAATTTTAATTGCCTTCTCATCGTGCTTGTATGAAGTTAAAAATTCGTTCACAAGAACTAATGTTTCATCAAATTTCGAATCAACTCCTTCGATATTTAAAGATAATTTGTTTGGTGTCGCCACAAAAAACATCGAAGCTCCTACCTCAAAAAGTGCTTTTTTAAACTCAGATGCATCTTTTTGATTGGTTCCCAAACGATTTAAGTAGGAAGGTAAATAAAACAATAAGGAATCATAATCAGTTCCAATCCCCCATGAAAAATTTAAGTTAAATATTTGATTGAAAGGGTTTTTTACGGTTTTTAGTGTGATGTTTTCAGCAATTTGAGAACTTAAAATATCTCTTTCAAAATCCACGAAACGAGCTTCTAAAGCCAATGTTTCAGTTTGTCTCCATGCTTCACAAAATGTTGATGTTTTTCCATCTTCTGGAATAACGGGTTCAAATTTCGGCTTGCTTAACTTATCCTTTTTCGGACTTCCCATTTTTGAGTACAAAGCCAAGTAGTTTGTTCCATAATATTTTTTTGCAATATCGATGACATCTTGTTTTGAGATAGATTTGATTTCTAAAAATGTTTTCAAATAGTCATTCCACGAAACATTGGAAATAAATGCATTCACCAACATAAGTGCTCTGGCATCATTTGTTTCAAGTTGTCTTTCAAAATCTTTGATAAGTGACGTTTTTGCACCTTCAAAAAAGGAATTCTCAAAAGTTCCATTTCGTAGCACATTTAATTGTTCTTCAATCAATTCGTCGAGTTCTTCAAAACTTTGTCCAACAATTTTCGGAACACCAAAAATAGCAGAAGCACTATAATCATTATATTCAAAGGGAATAATTCCTGAATAAGTCAATTTTCCTTGAGTGGCAAGCATGTCAAATAGTCCTGAGCCTTCACCATTCGACAATAAATAATTTGCCAATTGAAATTTCTTTTGGTCGGGATGATTATTTTTTGGAGAACGGTATCCACGAATTAGTGCTTTAATTGGTGTTGAATTGATTTCAATTTTTTCTTGACCATTAAATTCTTTTTCGTCGTAATTTGGAAAAACAGGTACTTCTCCAGTTCTCCAATCTGAAAAATATTTTTCAATTAAAACTTTCACTTCTTCTGTTTCGAAATCTCCTGAAAGTGCTAAAACCATGTTGTTTGCAACATAATAGGTATTGAAATATTCATACATTTTTTGCAAAGATGGATTTTTCAAATGTTCCGTATGCCCAATGATTGGCTGCTGACCATAAGGATGATTTTTCCAGAAATTTTTATTGAATTGGTCAATTACATCCGAGAACGGGCTGTCCATCGAACGATTTTTTTCTTCATAAACCGTTTCCAATTCAGATTGAAACAACCTAAATACTGGTTTTTCAAAGCGATGATCATAAATTTTCAACCAATGTTCTAATTTATTTGCTGGAAATTCATTGTGATATGCAGTAAAATCTTCTGTTGTGAAGGCATTTACATTTGTTCCTCCAATTTCAGATAACATGCGATCCATTTCGTTTGGAATGGCATATTTTCCAGCCAAAATTGCTTCATCGTTTATTTTTTTCTGAATTTCTTCTCTTTTTGTTTCATCAGTGGTTTTTCCCAATTCTTCGTAAAGATTTTCAATGTTTTTAAGGTGAATTTTTTCTTTTTCGTAATCCCAAGTCCCCGTTTCTTCTGTACCTTTGAAAAGCATGTGTTCCAAGTAATGCGCCATTCCCGTTGCATCCTTTGGGTCATTTTTTCCACCAGCTTTAACGGCTACAACTCCAAATATTTGTGGTGTGTTGTGATTTTCGGTTAACATAACCGTTAAACCATTTGCAAGCTGATATTGTGTAACTTTTAATGGGTCGTTTGATTTTTCTTGAGAAAAGGAAAAACCTAGGAGAAGTATAAAAATTAGAGCATTTAAAAATTTCATAGAATCTATTTTTTACAAAAATAAGGATAATTATTTAGAGCGTATTCATTTATTTCTGTAGAATACTTTATCTGGTGTTCTGTTTTAAAGTTGAAAGAATTGACCTATTTCGAGACATTTAATGTCAAAAAACTAGTAACCTCAGTTCGATTATTAAAATTGGATTCAGACCGCTTAGAAA
>CAZHLZ010000019.1:0-21748 GCA_964532475.1 uncultured Chitinophaga sp. | reverse complement strand
ACAATCAATCCAATTAAAAGAAAAATATAGGCAAACAACATTAATTTAACCCAATTCAAATCAATTTTTTGCGTATAAGAATAATAATTTTTGATAATTTTTTGATGTCTGTAAATTAAAATGAAAGAAAATGTCAAGTAGATAGCATTTAAAACCAAAAATCCTACTGTCATAATTACCAATACATAATTTATCAAGATTTTAGATAATAATCCGTTGAGAGTTTCATTGTTACTTATAAGAACAATCAGTAATAGCAACAAAATGATCGCACTTGCAATGATTGGAGCCAAATAGTGTTTAAAATAGCTTTTCGATTTATTGGGTGAGCTTATTTTCTTGAGGTAAATCCATAAGCTAATAGGCATGATCAATTCACTAAAAATAAGTAAAGGGGTTACGTATTTTACGATGTAATCCAGTTTCATTCTTAGTAAGAAAAAAAACAAAATTATAAATGTAATGTTGAAAAGATAAAATGAAAAGTATCGTGTTGCATTGGTTCTATTTTTCAAAGTCAATATTTGAAAATTATACAATAAACCCATAATTAGGGCTATTAAACTTAAAATATCAATAAAGGAAAATTTAATATCCATCAAGGCAATTTTTAGGTAATTTTTTCAAATTTTAATGAACTTAAAAAAATCAGTCAGTTCTGCTTCATTACTTGATTTATCGGTGAAAACCTCCAATAATTTTGGTCTCGAAGTTTTATCGTAGGTGTAAAAATCTTCTATGAGATCATTTATTTCGTTCAAATTTTCTGCTTGCAAATATTCAATTCTAAATGCCTCACAAATTGATTTTGCAGAAAAATTATTATTGTACACAAAAAAATCATCCAATTCATCAGTAGAAGCAGGACCAGGAATTATTTTAAAAATACTACCACCGCCATTATTAATCAAAATCACCCTAAAATTTGCACTTAAATGATGGTTCCAAAAGGCATTGCTGTCATAAAAAAAGGACATGTCTCCGGTAATCAAAGTATTCCATTTATCCGGATGTATAAATGCAGCACCTGCGGCGGTACTTGTACTACCATCAATTCCGCTTGTGCCCCGATTACAAAAATATTTGATTGAACTTACAGGGTCAAACAACAAAGAATAACGAATAACTGAACTATTTGCCAAGTGCAAAAATGAATCATCAGGAACATAATCCAAAATGAGATTGAATGCATTTATGTCAGAAAAATTAGTGTTTAACTCAAAAAACTGTTTCACCTTTTCTTGAATCAAAAAATCTTTTTCTTTCCAAATTTTAAAATAATCACTGTAATTCAATTCATTATTTAAAAGTCCAGGTTTATTTTCATTGATTGCTTTGATAAAGGTATATTCATCAATTATAAATGAATGCGACATGGCTTGAAAAGTATCCATGAAAGGAAAATCTAAACCAACTTTCCAGGTTTCCTGAATATTCGCTTTACGTAAAAATGCTTTAATTTTCTTTGAAACGATTGCTCCGCCTAAAGTTATTAGTAAATCAGGTGCAAATCGACTAACTTCTTCGTCTGAAATGGAATTTAAGGATCGGTCGATACAGTGAACAAAATTTGAATGAATTAAATTCGATGTATTTTCAACTAAAACAATCACCGAAGGATCTTTACTCAAAGCAACTAAGGCTTCGTTCAAATACGAATCTGGTGACATTTGTCCACACAAAATCATTTTTCGCGGAAATTTATTCCATGCATTTTTTATGTGAGTAACTTGATTTGAGTTAAGTGATAATTTTGGAGCCTCAATTTGAATTTTTTCACCCTTTGAAAATTCAATTTCTTCTTTTAAATACAAGGGTTCATTAAATCCAAAATTAAAATGTATGGGGCCTTTGGAAGAAGAAAGTCCATGTGAAAAAGCAGTGGCAATTTCACGTTTCATGTACCACTGATAGTCTGATTCTGAATTAACATCATCAAAATCAACACTATAATTGATATGATTCTTAAATAATCCACTTTGAACGATAGTTTGTCCATCCCCTTGGTTCACCCAAATCTGAGGTCGATCGGCAGTAATTACAACAAGAGGAATTCGCTGATAAAATGCTTCAGCGATTGCTGGATAATAATTTATTGGTGCTGAACCAGAAGTACATAAAACTGCTACCAAATCTGTAGTTTGTTGCGCCATTCCCATTGCAAAAAATGCGGCTGACCGCTCGTCTGGTACAACGACACAAGAAATTTCAGGATGTTGATTAAAAGCAATAATTAACGGGGCATTTCTAGATCCAGGAGAAACCACAACGTGTTTTAAACCATAAGAAACGCAGGCTTCTACAAATAATTGAACATTTTTTTTTGCACTTGAAATCATCAATAATTATTTTTCTGTCAGCACTTTCTTGACATAATTTAATAGCGTTTTACTTTTATTTTCTGTTTCCAACCACTCCAAATCCGGAATTGATTGCTTTGTAAAACCGCCTCCAAGGTACAAATAAATTTTATCTTTCTGCACTTGTGCGCATCTCAAATTCACGTATAATCGACTAGTTTTAGCATCAATTAAACCAATGACACCGGTATAAAGTTCACGATTATGTGGTTCAATTGCGTGAATTAGGTTAATTGCCTCCAATTTAGGATACCCGCCAATGGCTGGCGTTGGATGAATTTCTTGAGCTATTTTCCAAGGTGAAACATTATTTAGATCCGCAGAAATATCTGTCTTTAGATGAGTTACTGGTCCAGCTGTGAAATCATAAGGACCTTGTGTTTCAATTCCCTTCAGTTTTAACTTAGTTAGTTTTTCAAGCAAATAATCAGTTACAATTTGTTGCTCAAAACATTCTTTTTCGCCCCATTCTTGATCAATTTCGTCATTTTTTTTGGTTCCAGCTAAGGCTGTTGTAAACATAAAATCGGAATGCACCTCCAATAAAATTTCAGGACTGGCACCAATCCATGTTCCTAATTTTTCACTAGAAATTAGATATGTAAAGGCATTTTTGTAATTTGCTTCTAATTCATCAAAGAGATATTGTACTAAATTTTCATCAAACGCAAAGGATTTAATCCTTGAAAAAACTGCCTTTTCCATTTGAAATTGATTCAAGCCATTCAGTAATTCATGCGCTTGAAGGTAATATTCTCGAGCTGACATCACATAAGGCTCAGTTTGAGAAAAATGTAACCTGGAAGCTTCTGATTCATCCTCCTTAAAGAGATAACATTTTGAAAAGTCAAGATTTGTAACAACGAATCCACTGACAATTTTTGAAGGTAAAACCTCCTCAAAAAAACCAACTTTTTGCACTATTTCCTTACCAGGAAAACGGTATATTATGAAATCTGACAAATTAAAAATCTTTGCACAAAATTAACATTAAATATTTAGTTTATGAGAAAAAATCAAGTTGAGAATTTGACAATATTTACGTTCCTATGAAAGATTTCCGTGATTTAGCATTAATCGTTTGAATGTAAGCCAACAACATTTCCCTCAGAATCTTCAAAAAAGGCCATGTATCCATTTCCTCCAATCTCAGTTTTTGGTAAGGTAATACTTCCTCCCACTTTTTCAATTCTATCCAAAACCAATTGTAAATCGGGATTTGCATTTAAATAAATTAGTGCTCCCGTTTTACTTGGTACATGCATTTCACTTTGACACAAACAACCGCCAACTTTACCACCTTCAGCATTTGTTGGAAACATTGCCATTTTATTGTCCAACATTTCCATTTGAAACATTTGTACCTCAAAAATTGTCTCATAAAATTTTGTTGCACGCTCAATATCCGTCGCAGGGATTTCAAACCAATTTAAAGCATTGGTATTTTCGCTCATTTTTTCACTCATAATTTTATTTTTTTAACGAAGATAGACAATTTATCAACAAATTACAATTTTTAATCGCTTAATTTATATATTTGGCACACAAACAAATAATATATGTAGAAAAATAAGCTTAAATTTTATGCTCTTTGCTTTATTAATTTCAGCAATTAGTGCATGCTCTGGGTCGGATGTTGATGAACGTTTTGCCAAAAAATGGACTTTAACAAAAGTTGTAGGATTTGGTCCTGAAAAAGATCAGGTGCTTGGAGTAAATAATATTTTCTTCGATTTAAAAGAGGATGAAACTTTCGTAGGAAGATGGTACGATGAGAACAGTTCTACTGATTTTATTGAGTTGAAAGGAACTTGGCTTTCTGTAGAAGTTGGAGAAAATACTGGAAAATATGATTTATTTGTATTTTTTGGTCCTGGAAAAAAGAAATCAAAAATATTTACAGTTACCAAAGTTACTGATGGAATGATGATTATGAATTTATCAAACATTGACCATATTTTTGAAGCCAAATAAAGCTAAATTCTTTCCTTTTATTAAAGTCAATTCATCACGGATTGACTTTTTTTTGTTTCTTATTTTTAATTTACGCAAGTAAGTTTTTACAATCTCACCTAAAAGCTTGAGATTTACAGAACATTTTCATTTGATATCCTTCAATAATCCGGATTCTATCTTTTATCAATTAGGACAAATAACTTTCAATTTAAATGAATAATATCTTTCAATTTAAATGAATAATATCTTTCATTTTAAATGAATAACTTTTACCATTAAAAATGAATAACATCTTTCATTATAAATGAATAAAATGTATCTTTGTGCTTTAAAGCAAGAAAATTATGCTCAGACAAGAACAAATAAACAGCGTTATAGAAGCACAAAAAGTGAATTTTTTGAAAGTAAATTCAAAATTAAAAAGAGATTTTTTGGAACAAGTTCCAATAGCAAAAAACTTCGTAACCATCATCACTGGCATAAGACGTTGTGGAAAAAGTACACTCTTACTGCAAGTTTTGAAAAAAAAATACAAAAAAGCGCTTTATTTAAATTTTGAGGATATACGTCTAACTGGTTTTGAAACAGGAGATTTTGTTCGTCTTCATACCCTAATCACTTCGAGCAAAATAAAAGTGTTATTTTTTGACGAAATACAAATAATACCAAAATGGGAAATATTTGTACATCAACTTCTGAATGAGGAGTTTACCGTTTTTGTTACAGGTTCAAATGCCTCGCTATTGAGTAAAGAAATGGGGACACACTTAACTGGCAGACACCTTTCCATGGAATTATTTCCCTTTTCCTATTCTGAATTCTTGAACTTCAAAAAAGCCCCAAACAATGTTGTGAATAGCATAAAATACCTTCAAGGCGGTGGAATGCCTGAATACGTAATCAATAAACAATCTACCATACTTGGAAATTTAATAGAAGACATCATAGTTAGAGATATAGCAGTAAGATACAATATACGTGAAGTAGACACACTTAAACAATTGGCAATATACCTAATTACAAACATAGGTAAACCTGTTTCGGCGAACAAACTGAATGGCCTTTTTGGCATAAAATCCACCACAACTATCCTAGAATATTTTAATTATTTTAGAGATTGTTACCTAATCGATTTCGTTCCTCAGTTCAGCTATTCATTGAAAGCACAATTGCGAAATCCGAAAAAAGTATACACAATCGACAACGGTTTTATCGATGCTGTTTCGGCATCATTTACTGACGACAACGGCAGAAAATTGGAAAATATGGTTTTCATGCACCTGCGACGAACAAAACAAGAAATCTATTTTTTCAAAGATAAAAATGAATGCGATTTCGTAACTTTCGTAAAAGGAACAGTTCAGCAAGTTATTCAAGTTTGTTTTGAAATCACTGATGAAAATTTTGAACGAGAATACCAAGGCTTGTTGTCTGCCATGAAATTTTTTGACAAAAAAGAAGGATTAATTGTGACGATGAACCAAAAAGATGAGTTCCAAAAGGATGGGTTTACGGTTAGAATGGTAACGGTTCGGGAGTTTATGGTGGGAGTGGAATGAATAATTGTTGGGTTTTCAACAACTATTTATTTTAGCTTTTTAATTGTATGATTTTCAAGCAAAGATTTCATTTGTTTGATCGCAACTCTGTTGAGATGAATAAGTCTATCACTTTGCGACAATGCTTGACCAATTAGTAAAGCATTTATACTTTCCATATTACTCAAAACGACCAATTGTTCCAAAGTTGCATAATCTCTAATGTTACCTTTTTGCTCTGGATTGTTATCTCTCCAAACTTTTGCAGTTATTCCGAAGAGGGCAACGTTTAATAAATCTGCTTCGTTGGCATAAACAAAACTGGCTTGATATTTAGATATTTCCTTAGGAATTAAATTTTCTTTGATCGCATCTGTATGGATTTGATAATTCACTTTAGCTAAAGTTCTTTGTAAATTCCATTCCAATTTTAGACGGTCATTTTCATCTTCTTTTAAGCGTTGAAATTCTTTGACAAGATAAATCTGAAATTCAGGACTTAACCACATTGCAAAGTGAAAAGCAATATCTTTGTGTGCAAAAGTTCCACCATAACGCCCTGATTTCACTAGCATACCGTGGGCATTTGTTCGTTCAATCCATTGTCCTACAGACATGATAAATCTATTCGTTCCAGCTTCATTTTCAATTACCCTGAATTCGGGGTAGTTAAAATTTAGATTGTTGATTTTTTCCCAAATTCCCAAATATTCTAAGGTGTTTTTATTGCTTACCCACTTACCAATCAAGCCACTACCTTCTCGGAAGGATGAAGTCATATCAGTCAAGCTAATATAATCGGTTTCATTTTGTTGAATAACTGTAATTGCTGATTCATTGACGTTTAATGATCTGTTTTTTGCCATGTTTATTTCAGTAATTTTCAAATTTAGTTAAAGGTATTAAAAATTCTTGAATAAAAATATTCACATTTCATTTTTCTCATAACAAAATTAAACCCAAGTTTTCAAATCACAGATGAAAATTTTGCACGTGAATACCAAGGTTTGTTGAGTGCTATGAAATTTTTCGACCAAAAAGAAGGATTAATCATCACGATGAACCAAAAAGATGAGTTCCAAAAAGATGAATATATAGTTAAAATGGTTCCGGTGTATGAGTTTATGATGGGAGTGGGATGGATAATTGTTTGATTTCTTATATTTATTTCTTGTTTATTATTTGTGTCTGTTAAATAATAACAATCTTTTTCTTTGCTCTATGTTATTTATCTTAAATGCAGTTATATTTTCATTTTTATAAATAGCATTTGCAACAATTTCGCCTCGACTACCAATCATTTTTGCCACGAAATCTTTATCAGAACAATGTAAAATAAGTCCACTATAATACTCTGAGCCATTTATTTCGAAACTAACAATTTTTCCATTTCCTTCAAATTGTTTTAACAAAATAGTTTGCCAATCTTCTGAATCAGGAAGAATAATTTCTTTAAATTCTAATTTTATTTTTTCTTCAAAATTATTTATTAAATACTGTAAAATATCAACATATTCATCTTCAAAATCAATACTTTCAATATTTTCAATTCTTAAAATTACAATACCATCATTTTGACCATATTTTGAGAAATGTTGTATTTGAACTAAGGTTGAATTATAATTAATCACATAACCACACCAAAAGTTATCATCTCCATATTCCCATAATGAAATTAATTCCTTATTACTTTTTGATTTTTCTAAAATCTGATTTATTATTGACATTTTAATTTGATCTTTATTATTAGTAATTAATACTTTTTAAAATCCCCTCCAATGCAGTCTCTAACCTTTTAAGTCATACTGAAAAAGACAAATATAAATATTAAAATAATCAATCTGATAAAAAATAATCAAACATACTTATCAACAATCCTTCCCCCAAAATGAAATAATTGTTAATAATTCACGAAATTTTACTCCTTTTGTCGAAGCAAGAAAAAAAGGTCGTATCTTTGCACTCGCTTACCATGGGGGTAAGTGAATTTTTATTTTATTATATTTTATGACCTTTAGCGAATTAGGGCTAAGGGGTGAGGTACTGAAGTCGATCAACGATTTAGGGTTTGATGTACCAACTCCTATCCAACAAAAGGCAATCCCGCACTTATTGAAAAGTGAAAGCGATTTTGTTGGTTTAGCGCAAACGGGAACAGGAAAAACGGCAGCATTCGGTTTGCCGTTAGTGAACAATGTAAAACCAGGAATCAATGCCCCACAAGGCTTGATTATTTGCCCAACTCGCGAGTTGTGTTTGCAAATCACCAAAGACCTGGAGAACTATTCCAAATACGATAAGGCAACTTCTATCGTAGCAGTTTATGGAGGTTCTGATATCAGAAGACAAATGACACAAGTGAAAACAGCGACAATCATTGTTGCTACTCCTGGTCGTTTAAACGATTTGATAAACAGACGTGCCATTAATTTAAGTGAAGTTGAGTGTGTTGTGCTTGATGAGGCAGATGAAATGCTAAACATGGGATTCAAGGAAGATATTGATACCATTTTAGAAAAAACGCCTGAGCACAAAAATGTTTGGTTGTTTTCTGCAACGATGCCAAAAGAAGTGGCGGCAATTGCGAAAAATTACATGGAAAACCCTCTTGAGGTTTCAATTGGTTCAAAAAACCAAGGTAATGAAAACATCGAACACATCTATTATACTGTTAAAGAAGCAAATAGATACGCTGGTTTAAAACGTTTAATTGATTCGAATCCAGATATTTTTGGAGTAGTTTTTTGTAGAACAAGACATGAAACGCAGTCTGTTGCAGAAAAACTAAGTAAAGACGGCTACAATGCTGAACCTTTACATGGTGATTTGTCGCAAGCTCAACGTGATAATGTTATGAAAAGATTCCGTGAAAGAACTCTTCAATTATTAGTTGCTACTGACGTTGCAGCTCGTGGAATTGACGTAGATTCTATTTCTCACGTAATTAACTACAACTTACCAGACGATATCGAGAATTATACGCACCGTTCAGGTCGTACAGCTCGTGCAGGAAAAAAAGGACAATCTTTGGTTTTAATTAACACAAGAGAAAACTTCAAAATTCGTGCAATCGAAAAACAAATCAATACAGTGTTTTTGGCTGGAAAAATGCCAAATCCTGAGGATATTTGCTCTATTCAACTTTCTAGTTTGATTAATAAAATCAAAGAAACTGAAGTGAAGGAAGACAACATCGCGAAATTTTTGCCTGCAATCATGGCCGATTTTGCTGACTTGAGCAAAGAAGAAGTTATCAAGAAATTCATTTATACAGAATTTAACCGTTTCGTTGAATATTACCAACGTGCTGGAGATTTGAATGCTGATTCTGACAGAAAAGAAAGAGGCGAAAGATCAGAAAGAGGTGAACGTTCTGAAAGATCAAACGATCGTGGAGAAAGAAGAGATAGAGGTGAAAGAAGCGAAAGATCTGCTTTTGGAACTAATGATGCAAACAAAACACGTTTCTTCGTTAGCATCGGAAAAAGAGATGGATTAAATCCTGGTGGATTATTGAGAGTTATTTGTGATGAAACTGGATTAAATTCAGGAAACATCGGAAAAATTGACATCTTACCATCGTTTTCTTTCTTCGAAGCAGACAACGAACACGCAGATAAAATTTTAAGTAAAGTAAATGGTGCTGATTACGAGGGTAATAAAGTAAGCATTGAAATTACGAAGAAAAAAGCTGAAGCAAGACCAAGAACTGGTGGCGGTGGCGGAGGATTCTCTGGCTCACGTGACCGTAATTCTGGTGGAGGAAGGCGTTTTGATAAGAGTTATGGAAGTGACGGAGGAAACGACAGAGGTGGTTTCAAAGGTGGAGATAGAAGAAGTGAAGGTGGAGATAGAGGTCGCTCAGGTGGTGGCTTCAAAGGGAAATCTGGCGGAGGATTCAATTCTGACAAAAGTTACAAAAAAAGCAGTTATTAAAAAAATAGACTAATAGATTATTAGATTGTTAGATTGTTAGACTGGTTTGTCGAATAATCTAATAATCCAATAATCCAATAATCGAATAAAAGAATGGAAATTAGAAACATTGCAATTATCGCCCATGTCGATCACGGAAAAACGACTTTGGTGGATAAAATGATTGAAGCTGGAAACGTTGAAAATGAAAGAGAACGTTTGACAGGTGATTTAATTATGGATAACAACGATTTAGAGCGTGAAAGAGGAATCACAATCGTATCTAAAAACGTATCTGTATTGTACAAAGGAACAAAAATTAACATCATTGACACTCCTGGTCACGCCGATTTTGGTGGTGAGGTAGAACGTGTATTAAACATGGCTGATGGTGTTTGTTTGTTGGTAGATGCTTTTGAAGGTCCAATGCCACAAACTCGTTTCGTACTTGGGAAAGCATTAGCTTTGGGTTTAAAACCATTAGTTGTAATTAACAAAGTTGACAAAGAAAACTGTACTCCTGAAGAAGTTCATGAGAAAGTTTTTGACCTGATGTTTGAATTAGATGCTAACGAGCAACAATTAGATTTTGCAACGGTTTATGGTTCTGCTAAAAACGGTTGGATGTCTGACGATTGGAGAAGTCCAAAAACAGACATTTCTGCGCTTTTAGATACCATTTTAGATTATTTCCCACCAATTACAATTCCAGAAGGAAATACACAATTATTGATTACTTCATTAGATTATTCTTCTTACGTGGGACGTATCGCAATCGGTCGTTTGACAAGAGGTGAATTGAAAGAGAATCAACCAATCGTTTTAGCAAAAGCGGATGGAACTTTGCAAAAACATAGAATTAAGGAAGTTTTTGTTTTCGAAGGAATTGAGAAAAGAAAAGTTGATTCAGTTCAAGCGGGAGATATTTGTGCTTTTACAGGAATTGAAGGTTTTGAAATTGGAGATTCTGTTTGTGATTTTGAAAATCCTGAACCGATGGCAACCATCAAAATGGATGAGCCAACGATGAGCATGATGTTTTCGATCAACGATTCTCCATTTTTTGGGAAGGAAGGTAAATTTGTTACTTCTCGTCATATTTCTGATCGCTTAAACAAAGAGTTAGAGAAAAATTTAGCACTTAGAGTTCAAGATACCGACAAAGCAGACAAATGGATGGTTTTTGGTAGAGGTGTATTGCATTTATCAGTTTTAATTGAAACAATGCGTCGTGAAGGTTATGAATTACAAGTTGGTCAACCACAGGTAATCATCAAGGACATTGATGGTGTGAAATGTGAGCCAATTGAAGAATTAACAATCGATTTACCAGAAGTTCATTCAGGTGTTGCTGTGGAAGCAGTTACAAAACGTAAAGGTGAAATGAAAAATATGGTTCCGAAAGGAGAGCGTATGGTCATCACTTTTGAAATTCCTTCTCGAGGAATCATCGGGTTGAGAAACTATTTATTGACTCAAACTGCTGGTGAAGCAATTATGAATCACCGTTTCTTGGAATATCAACCTTACAAAGGTGAAATCGCTGGACGTCAAAATGGATCAATGATTTCATTGGAACAAGGAACTTCAATTCCTTTCTCATTGAATAATTTGCAAGACAGAGGTAAATTCTTTGTTGCGCCAAACGAAAACATTTACGAAGGTCAAGTAATTGGTGAAAACTCAAGAGCTGGAGATTTGTGTGTAAACGTTACTAAGACGAAAAAAATGTCTAACATGCGTTCATCTGGTGCTGACGAAAAAGTTCGTTTAGCTCCACCAAAAATCTTTTCTTTAGAAGAATGTTTGGAATACATCCAAGGTGACGAATACGTAGAAGTTACACCACAAAACTTAAGAATTAGAAAAATCTTATTGAAAGAAAATGAGCGTAAACGTTCAGGTTCAAAAAGCTAAGATTGATTTAAATAATTATTCAAAGTCGTTCAGAAATGGACGGCTTTTTTTATTTTCACAAATAAATTGTTCAAACTATGTGTTTAGAAATCTTCCTAGGCTCAGAAAAAAAAATTCCAGAAATAAAATGGAAAGAAGAATCTCCAGGTTTTACCTACTTGGCCCTAAAAGATAAAGAAGTCCCACAACTAATTCAGTCAGTTTTAGCTTCGAAACATTATTATGATCTAGGTTCGCACATGGGCTGTACCTGTGGATTTTCATACTCAACTGATCGATTAGAGAATCATGAAAAAAGATTGAAAGATGTAAATGATTGCTTTGCGTATTTAAATGAGCACAAGGCAAACAATTCCCTAAACCTATTTGCAATTATGTGGGATGAGTTTAAAGAAAAATTATGAATCAAGAATTTTTCAACAGCAAATCCTTGATGAAAATGAATTTTACTTTCCTGAACTTCAGATTCTACTTATTGAATAGTTTGCAATGGAAACTCGTGAATAATTTGATGCATTTTTTTGAAAAACTCTTATGAAGGAGAATATCTTAATAACAGAATCAAGGTTTTGCTAATAATTCCTGCATGTAAATAATACTAGGATGAAGAGGATACTTCAAAATACAATATTCTAATTTAACTTTATCTTTTGTGTAAATAGCGTCTTCTACCTCCAGACTTTCAAGTAAAGTCTTCAGTTGCGTCATTTTTACAGCATTTGGAAACTGTGCTATACATGAATTAATTTTCTCAATATCACGACTAGAAAGAGCATCAGAAGTAACAATATTCTCCACCAACAAATTCACTTCTTCAATTCTACTAGAAAGCGGAAATTTAGTTGCAAAAGCGGATAATGCTTTCAAATCATTTTCATTTTTTGCCTTTTTAATGTACATATCTTCCAAAACACCATCAATTTCTTTTAAGCGAAAAGAATGCGGGAATTTATTTTTACAAAAAATTAATTTACTTTCATTTTGTGAAGCAATAGCTTCATCAATCATTTTTTTCTCAACAATTGCGAGCGTTTCCTCTTTCTTTTTTTCATCAATAACTTCTTTCAAACTTTGCTCTATTATTGTTATATCATTAGTTTCTAATGCGTTCTTGATTATCAAATCTTCACGCATAACAAGCACCTTTTGATAATTTTTCGAACTTGGAAATTTTTGCAAAAATGACTCGTACATAATAAGGTCATTCTCCATTGTATACTTAATAAAAACCTGATATTCAATTTCATTCTCTAAAGTAGAGCAACTATCAATACAAAACTTGGTAACAAAGCAATAATTTGTATAATGATCGGGATATTTACTTTGAAAATCATTTAGTTCCTTTTTTGTCTTGTTAATAAAAATAAATGCGCTATCAATATTTTTAACTGGAGTCTCTTTGAAAAATAAATTAGTTTTTAGAAATAAGTAGGAGCAATAATTCTTTTTATTTAGGATGTTTTTGGATTCTTTTTGGTTTTTGATACCTAGAAAAATATCATAGTTAGCAGCCTTGAAAGCATTTAGGTTTTTTGACACCATATCAAAATTAGAATTTTTGAAATTCAAAAGTGCTGACTTGATATTTTTTTCTTGCGAGAGCAGTAAAGTCGAAAAACAAACAAAAATTAATAGTATAGATAATCTTTTCATACATCACAAAATTAAGTTAATTTTTAAATATATTTTAAACTATTATCAAAAAAATGCTTCATTTAGAAAAAAAAGTTTATTTTTGTGTTAAAATATTGAATTATGAAAAATTTAGTTTTCCTTACGTTTTTATCATTCGCCTTCATTTCAAATGCAAAAATTGAACAAGGTAACATTGCTAGTGATTTAAATAATCTAGCATTTAGTAATTCCACAAATTCTCCATTTCAGGAAGAAATCAAAAAGAAGAAAAAGAAAAGAAAGAAAGCTAAAAAAGTTCAAAATACTGAGACTAAAATGCTTCAAGAAAAGATTTCAATTAGTGAGGAAAATCAGGCTGTAAGTAAAAAGAAAAAGAAGAAAAAATAATTGCGTTAAACCTTTTGCACAAAATTTATCATTGTAATTACAATTATGAAACCGTTATTAATTTTACTATTTTTCTTTCCCTTTATTTATTTTTCACAAGATATCAAATTAGACCCACAAAAAATTGCTGCTGATAATTTTAAATCAGTCGTTAAAATTTTATTGTTTGACTCCATCGCTGAAAAAAAGAAAGCAGGAAAAGGTTATTATGGTAGAGGAAGTGGATTTATAGTTTCTGAAGATGGATTGATTTTCACTAATAAACATGTAGTTGAAAGTTCACTAGGACTGACCAATTATACATTTTACGATGGTGAAGAAGAAGAATATGTTACTAGAAAACGAAATTATAGTCCAAAACAATTTAGTTACGATTTACATGAAATCCATTACATTTCTAAATTAACTATAATTATTCAAGTTTATGAACAACAGCATCTTAATTCATATCAATTATACAGGGCAAAGGTAGTAAGTATTGATACAAGCAATTATGACGTTGCAATTCTTAAAATTGTTAGTAAATTAGATGGATCCGCTGTAACTGAAACATTTAAGCCTGTAAAAATTGGAAATTCTGATTTAACTTATCAAGGAGAAGAACTATGCTTTATTGGCTTTCCAAAACAATATGAAGGTACATTTGAATCGATGTTAAACGACCAAAGTACTTTGTTAGAAGGACGACATGCCGGATTTGATTTTAATGCCAGTAAAGACATTGGCTACCTCAAAACTGACGTCATAATTAACAGCGGAAATAGTGGTGGACCTGTATTCAATGCAAAAGGAGAAGTTATTGGTTTGGCATCAGCTGCCAGTTCGGTTACAAATAATGGATTTATTGCCAAAATCAATGGAATGTATCATTTGTGTACAAACGATTATGCCTTATTGAAATTAATGGTAAGCAAGGGATTGACAAAACCAAATATTAGCATAAATACGAGTGGTGTATTAAATAACCCAAACTATTTAATACCAAATATTCGAAGAATAAATAAGTATAACGAAGACAAAAAAAATGAGCGATTATTTTTGGGCGGATTCTTTTATGCAAAGGCTTCATTTGGACTTTACAACAACAATTCCTACATAATTAAAAAAAGCACTAACCCTGCAATAATTTCTAACCCAGATTCAGTATTAAAGGTAAAAAACAATAGAATAATACAATACGAATTGGGAAAATCATTTAGTTTCAGTCCTTTTGCCACAGACAGTAAATTTGGTGTTGATTGGAGTATAATAAATGTAGGGTTTCTTGAAAGTGATTGGTCCAATTCTGCTCTTTTTACGGATACCCTGAATTCTAAAATTACTTTCAATGCAAAGCAAACCCAAGCAATTTTCGCGACAAAACTTGGAATTATGTACTCTGAACTTTTATTTAAGAGAAATCTTTTGAATATCTATTATAAAGCTGGGATAAGCCAAGTGTTTACAAGTAAAACAAGGGCATCAAAGGATCAAATAGGGAATTTTGTACCATCCTCTGCTCCAATTAATATCAATCAAACACAATTGCTTCATACTTTTGGAATTGATTATCATTTTGACAAATTAATCATTGGTTTTGAGTACGTGGTAGGAAAGTCTCTTTCAAATCGTTATTCTTGGAGGAACAACGGTGAGTATTATGAATTGTCTGGAAGTACAAATATTCAAAATTTTAATGTATCTTTGGGATTCCCACTTTACAACAATAGAAAGTGGAAAAAGTATTTTTGATCATTTTTCTAAAATAAGCTATGCTTAAAGACAAACCTTTTAAATTTAAGACAACTACATTAGTTCTATGTTTTTTTCTGTGTTTAACTGGTTTTAATTTATCACAAGGAGAAAGTACAGCATCCTTAAAAAAAGTAATCTATTCGGAGCAAAACACTTTAAAAGAGGCAAGAGCACTTGTAAATCTTTCTGATATTCTATATGCAACAAACGAAGATACCGTATTAGTTTTATGTGAGCAGGCCCTTTCCATATTGAAAAATACGAACCTAAAGAAACTTAATTCGAAAACTAAATTTGAATACAATCAAATTAAGGCAAAATCACTAAATAATATTGGGTATATATTTTATAATAGTGGAAATTCAACAAAAGCTATTTATTATTTCATCGAAGCAACAAAAATTAGGGAAAAAATAAATGATGAACAATCTTTATGTGAATCTTACAATAATATTGCATTTATATATAAACAACAAGAAGATACCCTCAAAGCAATTTCTTACTATAAAAAAAGCTTAAGAAATGCACAAAAAACCAAAAGTTTACCTGATATATCTCATGCATTCTCTGGAATTGCAACAATGCTGGACATTCACGAAAGTCACAAGGCCTTGGAATATTATTTTAAAAGTTTGGATATTGAAAAAAAATTAGATAACAAATTTGAAATAGCAAAAAGAGAACATAATATAGGTATTATTTATCAAAACAACAATGATCTAATCAAAGCTCAAAAATGGTATTTAAAAAGTATTGAAACTAAAAGGGAAATTGAAGATAACAAAGGTATTTCAACCTCTCTAATTGCGCTTGCTAATTTAAAATTGGAGGAGGAATCTTATAATGAAGCTGAAAAATACGCCTTAGAAGCTTACAAAATTTCAAAAGAAATAGATCATATCCAAAACATTATTCAAACCGCTGGTCAATTATATACAATTTACCTTCATCAAAAAAAATACAAGGAGGCATTAGATAAGTACGTTGAACAGACTGAAAACAATGAAATTTTGCTCATGGAAGCGAATGAAACTGAAACGGTTAAACTTCAAATGCAGTATGATTTTGACAAAAAACATGCAAAGGATAGCTTAAACAAAATCAATGAAAAAGAAAAATTTAATATCAAACTTAATCTTGAGAAAGATAAACAATTTCGTTTGTACTTATTTATTGCAATTTCCTTGATTTTTCTTGTAATTACTTTTAATAGATTTAAAAAAACCAATAATCAGAAAATTATTATTGAGCAGCAAAACAAGGAAGTAGTTCAAAAGAACAAAGAGATTACCGATAGTATCATGTATGCAAAGAAAATTCAATATACTTTGCTTGCAAATAAAGAATTACTAGATAAAAACTTACAAAATCATTTCATTATTTTCAAGCCAAAAGACATTGTAAGTGGAGATTTTTATTGGGCGCTAAGAAAAGATAACTTTTTCTATTTGGCAGTATGCGACAGCACTGGGCATGGTGTACCAGGAGCATTTATGAGTTTATTGAATATCAGTTTTTTAAACGAAGCAATTAATGAAAAAAACATCATTCTTCCCAATGAAATATTAAATCATGTTAGAAAACGTTTGATTGATAACCTAGGTCTAGATGGAAGTCAAGATGGAATGGATGCTACACTTTTATGTTTCAATTTTGATAACAATGAAGTGATTTACTCCGCTGCTTATAATGCGCCTGTAATTATTTCTAACAATGAAATCAAAACATTGAAAGCAGACAGAATGCCAATTGGGAAATCTCCTAAAGAACACATCAGCTTTACAAATCATTACATTCAAACCCAAAGTGGAGATACGATTTATCTATTCACCGATGGATATGCCGATCAATTTGGTGGGCCCAAAGGTAAAAAATTTAAGGTTAAAACTTTATTAGAAAAGTTACAGGAAATTAGTCCAAAAACCCTAGAAGAACAAGAAAAAGAGTTGGAAAGCAACTTTGACAAATGGAAAGGGAATTTGGAACAAGTTGATGATATTTTAATAGTTGGAATTAGAGTTTAGTTCCAAAAAAACCATTAATGAAAATGATATTTTCATTAAACTTACTTTTTAATTCACCATCCACAATTCCATTTTCTGAATCAAAATTTGAACTAAAATTAGGCAATGAAAATGAAGCTAAAATTTCAGCTCCATGTCTTGGAAAACGTTCTAATGCCGCAGCCAAAACACTCGCTCCTCCCCTGCTACCATCCGAAGTGGACAACAAAAATAGTTTTTTAGCTTCAAAAGTTTTTGATTTAACGCGCGATGCCCAATCAAACAAATTTTTAAATGCTGCAGTGTAACTTCCATTATGTTCTGCCATGGAGATTATCACTAAATCAGCTTGTTCGATTTTAGAAACAAATTCTTTCACCAAGGCTGGATGACCTTCTTTTGCTTCTCTGTCAACAGTAAAAATTGGTACATCAAAATAATTTAAATCTAAGACCTCAATTTCGTTACCAACAAATTGTTTGGCAGCAAAACTAGCAAATTGCTTATTAATTGATGTTGAACTATAAGAAGCACCAAAAGCTAAAATTTTCATAATTAATCTGATAAATTTTCAAATACTATATTCGTACGAAAGTAATCATAGTGATTCAATCAAAAATCATTTTTTCCAATTTTCTTTTTTGATTCGATAAATATATACATCTTCATCATCAGCATATTTGATTTGTTTTTCAATTATTAAACCATTTTTTTCAGCAACTCGCTGTGATTTAAGGTTTTCAAGATCAATAACTGAAATAACAGATTCGCATAAATCATTGTCAAAAGCGTAAGAAATAAATAGTTCAGCTGCTTCTGGAGCATATCCTTTCCCCCAATGTTTGGGCAAAAAATGATATCCAACTTCCATTTCAATTGTTCCTTCAATATCTTGTGCTAAAAGTCCACAAATGCCCAAAAATTCTTTCGTTTCTTTATGTAAAATCACTTGATGACCAAATCGTTTTTCTGCGTAACGCTCCAATTGTTTTTCAATCAAATGTTTGGCACGATCCATTGGCAATTCAAAATACTTTGGGAGGAATTTTTGCGCCTCTTCATTAGCAAAAAATTCTGCCAGAATGATTGAATCTTCGCGTACTAATTTTCTAGTAATTAATCGTTCAGATTCAAGCTTATCTTCATATTTATATTCGGCATGCATATAAACTTGTTTTAATATTCTCCTCTAAAATTAAACAAAACTTGACATAAAAGTGTCCTTCTGACAAAAATATGACACAAATCATGTTTTCAGCTAATGCAACTCATTCTTTAGTTTTCACACAATAAGCAATTTTGTAACATGGGAATTATCTATTTAATGTTGATTGTAAGTTTGGTGATAGCACTGTTTTTTTTAATCTCATTTTTTTGGGCAACAAAAACTGGGCAATACGATGATGATTACAGTCCGTCAGTTAGAATTCTATTCGATGACGAGGCAGAAAAAAAAATAAACACACCACAAAGTAGCATTGATGCCACTGAAAATAATTAAAAATCAATAAATACAAATCAAAAACAAACAGAAAATGGAAATAGAAAAGTTTAGTTACGACAATAAAATTGTCAGAAACTTTGGATATGCAACTGTAATTTGGGGGATAACGGGAATGCTTGTCGGTTTAATCGCAGCATTACAAATGGCCTTTCCTGAATTTTTTAATGATTATTTAGGATTCAGTTTCTTGTCCTTTGGTAGAATTAGACCATTGCATACGAATGCAGTGATTTTTGCCTTTGTAGGTAATGGAATTTTTATGGGAGTTTATTATTCCTTGCAACGATTACTTAAATCGAGGATGTGGAGTGATAAACTGAGTAATATTAACTTTTGGGGTTGGCAATTTATCATTTTATGTGCGGTGTTAACATTACCTTTTGGTATTACATCTGGTAAGGAATATGCTGAACTAGAATGGTGGATTGATATATTAATTACACTTTTATGGGTAGTTTTTGGTTTCAACATGTTTGCTACAATATTGGTAAGACGTGTAAAACACCTTTACGTAGCAATTTGGTTTTACATCGCAACCTTTGTTACTGTAGCTATTCTGCACATCTTCAATTCATTTGAACTTCCAATTTCATTCCTAAAATCTTATGCTTGGTATGCTGGAGTTCAAGATGCATTGGTTCAATGGTGGTATGGACACAATGCTGTGGCATTTTTCTTGACAACTCCTTATTTAGGGTTGATGTACTACTTCGTACCGAAAGCTGCAAATAGACCTGTTTACTCATACAGATTATCGATTATTCACTTTTGGGCATTGATTTTCCTATACATTTGGGCTGGACCTCACCATTTGTTATACACTTCTTTACCAGATTGGGCACAAAGTTTAGGTGTTGTTTTCTCAGTGATGCTTATTGCTCCATCTTGGGGTGGAATGTTGAATGGTTTATTGACGCTACGTGGTGCTTGGGACAGAGTTCGCGATGATGTAATGTTGAAATTCATGGTTGTTGCCTTGACTTGTTATGGTATGGCAACATTTGAAGGGCCATTATTATCCTTGAAAAATGTGAACATGATTTCTCACTTTACAGATTGGACTATTGCGCACGTTCACGTTGGTGGTTTAGGTTGGAACGGTATGTTTACATTTGGTATGTTATACTGGCTATTTCCAAGAATTTTCAAAACAGAATTATACTCTAAAAAAGCCGCTAATCAGCACTTCTGGATTGCAACATTAGGAATTATTTTATACGCAATTCCAATGTATATCGCAGGATTTATGCAAGGATTAATGTGGCAAGATTTCAACGCTGACGGAACTTTAGTAAATGCAGACTTCCTGAAAACAGTTGTTTCCATGAAACCATTCTATATTTTACGTTCATTAGGTGGTGTACTATTTATCACGGGAGCTGTAATGATGTTCTGGAACTTAATTAAAACTGCAAAATCAGGAAAATTAGTTGCAAACGAAGAAGCAGAAGCAGTTGTTTCTAAAAATCTAAACGTTAACACAGGAAAAGAATACTGGCACCGAACTATTGAAAGAAAACCAATTCGTTTTATGATTTTAGCAATCGTGGTAGTTGGAATTGGAGGTTTGATTGAAATTATTCCAACAATGATTGTGAAAAGTAACGTTCCAACGATATCTTCTGTAAAACCTTATACTCCACTTGAATTAGAAGGAAGAGATTTATACATCAAAGAAGGATGTTACAATTGTCACTCTCAAATGATTCGACCACTTAGATTTGAAACAGCACGTTACGGTGAATATTCTAAATCAGGAGAATTTGTGTACGATCACCCATTCCAATGGGGTTCTAAACGAACTGGACCAGATTTAGCACGTGAAGGCGGCCTAAGAAGTAACAATTGGCATTATCAACACATGATTGCTCCAAAAGATATTTCGCCAGGATCAATTATGCCGGCATACATTTGGATGGCTGATGAAAATTCCTTGGATTTATCATTGATTGAGAAAAAAATCACTGCAATGCAAACCCTTGGAGTTCCTTACAAAAAAGGGTACGAAAAACAGGCAAAAGCTGATGCTGAAAAACAAGCTTTAGAAATTGCAACGGATATCGTTAACAATCATCCAAAAGAAATTTTGAAAAATTTGGATGTAAAAGCAGAAATAAATAGAATCAAATCAGCGGAAATTGTTGCTCTGATTGCATATTTACAACGATTAGGAACGGATATTAAAGCTAAAAAATAGATTTTAAGACAGCAGGATATTAGGACTTTAAGACAGTCTTAATATCCTAAAGTCCTAAAGTCGTAAAATCTAAAGAAAATGTTAAGATTCATAAAACACAATTTAACTTCAATTGACGGTGTGGCAATCTACCCGATATTGTCCTTGCTAATTTTTGTAATTTTCTTCATCGTTGTAATAACATACGTCGTAAGAATGAAAAAAACTCAAATTGCAGAATTAAGCAATATTCCATTGGAAGACTCAAATGAAAATGATTTAAATCTAAAAGAAATAGTATGAAATCCCTGAAAAAGATAGTATTAATTGTTGCTGTTTTTTGCTTAAGTCAAAATTTAGTAGCTCAAGGTGAAGGCCTTTTCAAAGCAAAATGTAGCGCTTGCCACATGCTTGAAAAAAACTCAACTGGTCCAAACTTAAAAGGTGTAAAACAAAAATGGATCGACGCTGGCGAACAAGATCAACTTTATAAATGGGTTGAAAATTCTGTTGGATTAATTGCAACAGGATCTAGTAAAATGGCTAATGCAATCAAGGATTATAGCCCTTCTGCCATGTCTGCACAACAAGTTACAATAGAAGTAGGTGATCAAATATTGGAT
>CAZHLZ010000018.1:0-22021 GCA_964532475.1 uncultured Chitinophaga sp. | reverse complement strand
GAACACTAAACACTTGACGTTTTTCAATTAATAATTTTAAACCAATTAACAATATTGAATCGCTTTCTTTGTATTTTTTTTTATTAAATAAATAGTCTGCATGATTTAAATATAAATTTCCTTTTTCCAAATTAGTTCCAATTAATGCTGCAATATTATTTTGCCTTTTGAATAACTTGATAGTTTTATCAATATAATTAATTGAGCTATCCAATTGATTCAAATTGGAATAAACATATGCTAAATTTGTGTAAATTGATGTTTTTTTAGCCTCGTCTTTTGAATATTTTAAACTTTGAGTATGATAAAATAATTCTTTTTTGTAATCATTTACATCGCCATAAATATAAGCTAAATAGCCATATGCATAGCTTAATTCATCTTTAAAATTGCTGTTTTCACTTATTTTAACGGCTTTCAAAAAGTAATTTAAAGATTTTTCATGATCATATTCACCCTCATAATAGATAAGTCCTAATGTATTATATGATTTGGCTAAACCTATGTTATATTTGTATTTTTTAGAAATTTTCAGAGCTTTTCTAGCCAAATGAATGTTGTTGATATATTGATGTGTGTATTGCACATCAACAGCTTTCTTTAATAAAAAAGTAACATATTGTTCGTGGTTTTTAATTTTACTTTCTTTTGAATTAACGAAAAAAGTTAAAATTATAAACAGAAATATAAGTATTGGTTTATTAATTTTCATCTTTTAATATTATAGCATCCAGCCTTTTTTAACAATTTGCAACAATTCGTTTCCAAACAAATTTCTTGAGAAAAAAAACGCTCAAAGAAGCAAGCACTACAAAAAAGGTAAGGTTAATTTTTATTCTCATACCCTCACCCCAATTACACACACATCATCCACTTGATCCAAATCCCCTTTCCAATTTTCAAACGCCTCATCAATTTTAGTTCGTTTTTCTTCCATAGTTTGGAGGTTTAAAGCTATTAATAATTCTCGAAGGCGAGAAACTTTGTATTTTTTCCCTTTTGCACCACCAAATTGATCTTGAAAACCATCTGTAAAAATGTAGATTTCATCGTCTTTTTGTAATTGAAATTGGTGTTGAGTAAAATCTTTTGCGAAGGCGAATTTCCCGATAGGCTGCTTGTCTGCCTTGGTTTCAATAATTTCAGCAATTACTTTGTGAGACTCAACTGATTCAAAATCATTTTCTGTCACTTGGGTTCGCGAAGTGTCCTTCCTCAATATCCAAAGTGGGTTGTGAGCTCCAGACCATTGTAAAATGTTTGTTTCTAAATTAATTGCACATAAAGAAATATCCATTCCATCTTTTACATCTTCGTCGGATTTCTCAAATTCTGCAATGACAATTTCGCGTGTTTTGTTCAAGATTTCAGCTGGCTTTTTTAGCGAAAATTCCTTGACACTTCTATTCAAGGCGTTGTGACAAACAACAGAAACCATCGCACCTGGAACTCCGTGACCTGTACAATCTGCCGCTGCAAAAAATATTAAATCGTCAATGACTTCAAACCAATAAAAATCCCCGGCAACAATATCTTTAGGCTTGTATAAAATAAAGGAATCTTTGAAATATTCTTTTACTAAACGAGGTTGGGGCAAGATTGCAGATTGAATGCGTTTTGCATAAGTGATGGAATCGAGGATTTCACGGTTTTTGTGTTCAACGATTTCCTTTTGATTTTCAATAATTAAATTTTGACTTCTTGTAATCTTATATCTTTTATAAATGATAAAAAATCCACAAACAACTAAAACTAAAATTGCAATACTGAAATAAAACAATAATTTTTGTTGCTGTTCTTTTTCTTTAGATAATTCGATTTTTTTCTTATAATTCAAGTCTGCCCGAATTTTTTTTTGTTCAAATTCCAATTCAAATTGCTTTTTCACTAAATTATTATTCGCAATTCTATTTTGTGATTCTTTATAAAGCTTAAGGTACTTTTCTAAATAATAAATAGTTAATTCTTTGTTATTCAAAATCTTGTAGCACTTATATAAGTTTAATGAACTTTCTTTTTCATTTTCTAATAATTCATTTTCTTGAGCAACCCGATTGGATTTCAAACTCCAAAGAATAGAGTTATTAATGTCATTCTCTTGTTTCAAACAAAGCGCTATTTTATTACTTGAATAAGAAAAACCTTGGTTGTTTTTTAATTTGGAAAAAATTTGATTCCCCAATAAATAATTCTCCTTTGCTTCCTTAAAATCACCTTTTTTAAATTGAATATCAGCAATGTTACACAAAACATTTGCTTCGTTTATCTCATTTTTTGTGATTCGTGAAATCCGCAAACTCTTATAAAAAAATTTAAACGCATTTACCTCATCATTCATATCGCTATAACACAAACCAATGTTATTAAAGGTGTTAGCATCTTTTAAAGAATCGTTAATAATAGCCGCACTTCTCAAATAATACTCTAATGCTTTTCTGTTAGAACCAATATTCCTGTAAACCAATCCAATGTTATTAAGAACATTCGATTCCAAATCTTTTAATTTTTGAGCCTTTGAAATTTTGTACGCTTGCAATAAATATTCCAATGCTTGTTGCATCTCAGATTTTTCTACTGCATTTAAACTTAAGTTATTAAGGGCATAAGCATATTGTTCTATAAAATATTTTTTGTTCCTATTCCTCTTTTTTAAACAAATTGAAACAATTTCCTTGTTGATTTTTCTATCCCATTCAGAATTTGACATGTAAACTAAATCGTCCAATTGAAATAAAAAGTCAACTTTAATACTATCATTATTAGTAGATTGAATCACTTTTTTTTATGGAATCGATTTTCAAGTAATCGTCTTCTTCAGACTGAGAAAAAACATTAAAAAACTGAAAAGCAAAAATAAAATAAAGTAGTATTTTCAAGTTCATCGAATTCTTTTTTCAGTTTTTATATAACAATTTGCTAAATTTTTCTGTTGAAGTGACTAGGTCAATAATATAGACTCCTGAAAAAAATGAACTTAGGTCAAAATCAACTTGCTTTGAATATAAATTTTCTAAATTTAATAAAATTTTACCATTCAAATCCTTAATTTCTAACTTTTCAATAAGAGCAGGAGAATCAATTGTGAATTTATCAAATGTTGGAATTGGATATAGATTAATTTTTGGTTCAACGAATTCAATAGTTCCCAAACTTGGAATTTCATTATTCATCGTGGAATAAGTAAACCATTGTTGACCAACTAAATTAATATTCGATTTCCAAGCACCATTTGAAGTACTATATTCATTGGAATAAATTGAATAAACGCTATCCAAATCGTCATCATGCGAGTTTAACCATGAACCTAAAAAATCATTTTCAGAAGAAAATAATCCAGCAACTTGAATCACAGGACTGCTATTCCCTAGAAATTGAAACCTTTGCAAAGAAACATCAAAACAATTTTGAGGATTTACTTGATAATTGCTCAATAAAATGCGGTCTGCAAACACTTTTATTTGGTCTGCTTGATTTTGATTAAACCAACCTAAATACACTTCTGTTATTGCATTATTTTGAGTAGCTAAAACTTTTATTGCCTCTAATTCTTGCAAATAAAATTGAAATGCCCCATTTTCGTCGCAATTTAAACCTGCACCTTGCAAATAGCTTGTGCAATAATATCCAGAAACTGCAGATGGTACCCAAAATTCAAATTCTAAATTAAAGACATTAAACCTTTCGTTAGTGCTTGAACTTTGATTGTAAACTGCAATCTTATTTTCAAAAAACCAAGCATTTTCAGCAACCGCGGTTATTTCTGTCACGTTGTGGAAATTTCTCGCGTCACTGATAAAATTACGTAAATCATTCATTTGTTGGGTCGAACTGAAATCCAAATTATGTAGATTATACAAAGCAATTGAATTGAAATTTTGATGATCAATGTAAGCAAACAAGGAATCTTCTCTTTCTTGATTTCCTAAAATTTGGTGGAAACCATCGACATAAAGTCCTTTGTAACTTTGACAATAGCTCTGTAAAACAAGAAAAAAAAATAGGAAACTAAGTTGACTATGGATTCTCACTGAAATAATGTTTAATCCAAAGTTAATCTTTTTATTTAAATATAAAATTTTTCACTCAAAAAAAATAATTGATCAGTGGAAATTGAAAAATTAATTAAATTTGTTAAAAATATGTACCCATGAAAATCATTTCCTTTAATGTAAACGGAATACGTGCAATTGCTCAAAAAACCTTTTTGCAAGATATGAACGATTTAGATGCTGATATCATTTGTTTGCAGGAAACAAAAGCTAGCGTTGAGCAAGTGAAAGAAACCTTAGACAGCTTGGATCAATATTCGATTTTTGCTAACGAAGCCACCAAAAAAGGTTATTCCGGAACGGCAATTCTTTCTAAAATTGAACCAATTTCGGTGGAATTTGACATGGGTGTGGAAGAACATGATGATGAAGGACGAGTAATTTGTGCAGAATATGCGAAATTTTACCTCGTAACAGTTTACGTACCAAATTCTGGCAGTGAATTAGCTCGTTTGCCATACAGACAAACTTGGGATTCTGACTTTTTAGTGTACTTAAAAAAATTGGAGGATAAAAAGCCTGTCTTAGTTTGCGGTGATTTTAATGTTGCACACAAAGCAATTGATTTAAAAAATCCTAAGCCAAATTACAACAAATCTGCAGGATACATGCAAGAAGAAATAGATGGAATGGACAATTTTATCGCTGAAGGTTTGGTAGATACTTTCAGATATTTTTACCCAGATGAAATAAAATACACTTGGTGGAGTTATAGAGCTGGAGCAAGGCAGAAAAATGTTGGCTGGAGAATTGATTACTTCTTGACTTCAAAATCATTTTTACCGATGATAAAAAATGCATTTATATTGAATGAAATCATGGGTTCTGATCATTGTCCTGTTGGAGTTGATTTAGTATGAAAAATGTAATTTTAATAATATTTATTCTTGGAATTTCAAAACTTCAAGCCCAATTTAAGTTTGATTACAAAGATTCAATCAAAGTTAGTTTGGCTGGAATAGAATTCAAACTCCCTTGGTTTGGAGGACTAAATTATGCCCAATTTTCAGAGATTGATTATGATTTCGATGGCGACCAAGATTTATTCATTTTCGACAGAAGCAAAGATAATATTCGTTTGTTGGAACAAATGGAGGAAAATGGTGTTAAAAAGTACAAACAAGTTCACAGTGCATCTTCACTTTTCCCAGATGATTTGAGGTACCGAGTTGCACTCATAGATTTTAATTTGGATGGAAAAAATGACATTTTCACCTACGGAATTGGCGGTGTAAAGGTTTTCAAAAATACTGGAAACATTTTCACTGGTCTTACCTGGGAACTTGTAACAGATTTACTTTACTCAGATTACAACGGTGATTATAATAATTTGTACGTAAGTTCAAGTGATATTCCAGCTTACGTTGATGTTGATTTTGATGGAGATATTGACATTTTAACCTTTGAAATTTCTGGTGAACGAGTAGAATATCACCAAAATCAAAGTCAGGAATTATTTGGTCACTCCGATTCTTTGAAATTTGTACTTAAAAATCGCTGCTGGGGTGCCTTTACTGAGGATGCAATTACTTCAGAAATTGTTTTAAACGCTGGCACAACGGAATGTAATGGTGGAAATGTAACAAATCCGCTATTAAGTCAAAACGATGATATTGAGAAACAAACAGAAAATCAAAATATTACTCGTCATGCAGGTTCAACAATTTTGGCAATAGATTACGATAATTCGGGTGTTTATGATTTAGTTTTGGGCGACGTAAATTTGCAGAATTTAGTGTTACTATTGAATGGTGGATCGGAACCTAATTCAAATTCGGCCATGAATGAACTTGATTTGAATTTTCCCAGCAACACAACACCTGCAAATGTCTCGATTTTTCCTGCTGCATTTTATGTTGACGTAGACTTTGATTCTAAAAAGGATTTATTGGTAACTCCCAGTGCCAAAGGGATTTCTCAAAATGAAAAAAGCATTTATTTCTTCAAAAATATTGGAACAAGTCTTAATCCAATTTTTAATTTTCAGTCCAAAAATTATTTTCAGTCCGAAATGCTTGAAGTTGGAACGGGTTCAATTCCTGTTTTTGTGGATCAGAATGGTGATGGAAAAGAGGATTTGTTAATAGCTAATTTTTTCAAGTATAAGGAACCTTTAAGTAAAGAATCGGCTATTGTTAGCTATGTAAATGTAGGAAATGCTACGACACCTGAATTCGCATTTTTTGAATCCAACTTTATGAATTTGGGTGCGCAAAACTTGGGTTTACGATTTGTTCCTGCATTTGGAGATATCGATTCTGACGGAGATCAGGATTTATTTTTAGGTTTAGATAACGGAAACCTCAACTTCTATGAAAACATTGCTGGTGCAGGGAATCCTCTTAGTTTTGCAAATCCAATTAGTAATTATGCAGATAATAATGGAACCCCAATCACAACTAGCAGCTACTGTTTTCCACAACTTTTTGATTTGAATGAAGATGGAAAGTTGGATTTAATTCTTGGGAAAAAAACCGGAGAAATCATGTTTTATGAAAATATTGGCACAAGTCAAAATCCTTCTTTCAAACTAAAAAACGGAAAACTTGGTGAAATTGATGTCGCAACAACCAGTCCTGATGGTTATCCAACTCCACATTTTTTCAAATTTGAAGACACAATCCGTTTGTTTTTAGGAGCTTTTGATGGAAAAATTAGATTTTATGACGGAATTTCGGATCATTTAGATTCCAATCAGACATTTAATTTAATTTCAGACAACTTTTTGGGAATCCATGCAGATGCTTACAGTTCTTGTTGGATAAATGATATCGACAATGATGGAAAATTAGATCTATTTGTTGGCGGAGACTTAGGAGGTGTTTTCCACTTAGAACATGATGAAAACAGTAATTTAAGTTTAAAAGAAAATCAAAAAGAAAAACCACAAATCATTGTGTCACCAAATCCAAGTTCAGGATTGTTAAATATAGTTTGGTCTGATAAATTTGATTCCAATTCCTCCTTTGAAATAAGTAATATTTTAGGAGAAATTGTATTTGTTTCAGATACCTTAAAAAGTAATATTGATATTACTATGCTACCCAATGGAATTTATTTCTTGAAAATAAAAAGTGAAAAAGAAGTTGTTTTGAAGGTTGTGAAACAATAAAATAATCCTTCTCCTTCACTTTTAATATTTCAATGATTACCAATTAATTAATGATGTTAATTCAAAAAGAACTCACTTCTGCTCAATCAAATCCCACAAATTGCCATACAAATCCGCAAAAACAAACACCTTACCAAATTCTTCTTCCGAAGGTTCGCGGATGATTTTCACTCCGTTTTTCACAAATAAATCATATTCACGTTGTAAATTATCGGTATGCATGAAAAGAAAAACTCGTCCTCCAGTTTGATTTCCAACAGATTTTTTCTGCTCATCATTTGCAGCTTGAGCTAACAACAAGGTGAAACTTGCATCTTTGCTAGGCGCAATTCTAAGCCAACGTTTGGTTTCACTCAATTGAGTATCTTCCACCAAATGAAAATTTAATTTTTGAGTATAAAACTCAAGAGCTTCATCGTAGTTTTCTACCACCAAAGCAAGTTGAAAAACAGATCTTTGTGTCATATTTTAAAATAAATTAAGTTGATTGTCGAAATTCGAATTTTCTAATATTAGCAATTGCTTTTTTGCATTCAATCCTCCTGCATAGCCCGTTAATTCGCCTGATGAACCAATAACCCGGTGACAAGGAATTATTATTGCAATCGGATTGGCTCCATTGGCCGTTGCAACAGCACGAATTGCTTTTTCATTGTTCATTTTTTTTGATAAATCTAAATAACTCATCGTTTTACCGAAAGGAATTTGAAGCAAACAGTTCCAAACTTCTTGCTGAAAAGGGGAACCAACAGCAATTAAAGGCAAATCAAAAATGGTAAGTTTTTGAGAAAAATAAGATTCCAACTGAGTTTTACATTCACGAATAATTGCTGTCTCCTCTAGAAAAAAATCTGCCTTGAATGCATTTTTTATTTTCGCATCAATTTGTGACCTCATCTTTCGATATTTCCAATCGCACAAACAAATTTCACCCTCAAATTCTCCAATAATCAATTCTCCAAAGGGAGTTTTAAACTCCGAAATGCTTATTTTTTTCATCTGCCTTTAAGCGAGAATTCCAACTCGTATTTTTTCAATTCTCTAATAAAATTGTTGTTTACATCCACACGAATATTTTTCGAAGGCATCGAAATTTCAATTCCATCTAAAGGATCATGAACAATAAATTTCACCTGACAACTTCCCGGATTTTCCACGAAAAGTTTATTCAAATCTGAAATTAATAGTTGATTTACATTTTTTGTAGAAACCCTTAAATCAATGGAATGCGCATTTTTTTCTTTTAATTCATGCAATAGTTCAATTTGATTTAATACAAATTCATATTCTTTTCGGTAAGTAGGCAAATCAAATTTTCCTCTCAAACAAATAAAATTGTTCGGTACGAAAAAGTGTTTGAACTTCAGGTAGTTTTCGCGGAAAAGAAATAATTTGTATGAATCAGTGTAATCTTCAATAGTAATTGTTCCAAAAGGTTCATTCTTCTTGGTAAAACGGTGTTCGCATTCGGTAATAATTGCAGCAATTTTAACATCTTTCCCCTTATGTTCACTGGAGTTTGAAAGCATTCCTACATTTCCATTACAAAAAGATTCAATTTCTAACCTAAAATCATCCAATGGATGTCCTGAAATAAAAATTCCAACAACTTCTTTTTCACGATTTAACTTATACATCGATGACCATTCGTCCGCTTTTGGAATCTCTGGTTCATAAATTGTTTGTCCAGAAGCTTCACCGAAAAGAGAAACCTGAGCAGAATTCTCATTGTCTTGAAAATTAGCACCAAATTTCATCGCACTTTCCAAAAACAACCTTCCATTTGAATCTTGTTCAAAATATTGCGCTCGATGAACACCTTTAAATGAATCAAAACCTCCTGCCAAAGCCAAACTTTCAAATGCTTTTTTATTACAAACTCGCAAATTCACTCGTTTTGCAAGATCAAATATGGATTTATAATTTCCTTTTTCTTTTCGTTCTGCCACAATTGCATCTACAGGAGCACTTCCTAACCCTTTGATAGCGCCCAAGCCAAAACGAATCGCACCCGCTTTATTTACAGTAAATAAATATTGAGATTCATTCACATCTGGACCCAAAACTGGAACGCCCATTCGTTTACATTCTTCCATGAAAAAGGAAACCTGCTTGATGTCATTCATGTTATTACTCAACACCGAAGCCATATATTCCGCTGGGTAATTGGCTTTTAAATAGGCAGTTTGATAAGCAATCCAAGCATAACAGGTGGAGTGAGATTTATTGAAGGCATAGGCTGCAAATGCTTCCCAATCTTTCCAAATTTTCTCCAAGGCCTTTGCATCGTGACCTCTTTCACCTCCTTGCTGAATAAATTGAGGTTTCATTTTATCCAACAAATAAATTTGCTTCTTACCCATCGCTTTTCTCAAGGTATCTGCTTCACCTTTGGTAAATCCAGCCAATTTTTGGGAAAGTAACATTACTTGCTCTTGATAAACCGTAATTCCGTAGGTTTCTTTCAAATATTCTTCGCACGCATCGATGTCGTATTTTATTTCTTCGTCGCCATGTTTTCGTTTAATAAACGATGGAATATATTCCAAAGGCCCAGGTCGATACAAGGCATTCATTGCAATTAAATCGGCAAAAACTGTCGGTTTTAACTCACGCATGTATTTTTGCATACCAGCAGATTCATATTGGAAAATCCCAACTGTTTCTCCTCGTTGGAACAATTCATAAGTCGCCTCATCGTCGATTGGGAAATTATCTGGATCTAATTCAATTCCTTTGGTTTCCTTGATGTTTTTTACCGCATGTTTGATTAAGGTCAGGGTTTTTAATCCCAAGAAGTCCATTTTCAACAAACCTGCTTCTTCCGCCACGGAGTTATCAAATTGTGTGCAGTACATGTCAGAATCTTTCGCCAAGGCAACCGGAACATAATCGGTAATATCTCCTGGTGTAATGATCACCCCGCAGGCGTGAATTCCTGTGTTTCGAACGGAGCCTTCGATGCTTTTTGCTTGCTGAATTACTTGCGCTTGCAAATCATGACCTTCGGCAATTTTTTTCAATTCACTTACTTGCTGAAAATCTTCCGATCGATTTTTTAATTTGTCCATCAAAGCAGCGTCATCCAAAGAAAACATTTTGCTGAGTGAAATATCTGGAATTAATTTCGCAATTCTATCTGCCTCAAAAAGTGGTAAATCGAGTGCTCGAGCGGTATCTCTAATCGAAGATTTCGCAGCCATCGTACCATAAGTAATAATTTGAGCCACTTGATTTGCTCCGTATTTTTCAATTACCCATTCAATTACTTTTCCACGACCCTCATCATCAAAATCAATATCAATATCGGGCATCGATACACGATCTGGATTTAAGAAACGCTCAAAAAGTAAATCGTATTTGATGGGATCAACATTTGTTATTTGAATGCAATAGGCAACAACCGAACCAGCTGCCGAACCACGACCAGGACCAACTGAAACGCCCATATCACGTGCCGCATGACAAAAATCTTGTACAATCAAAAAATACCCAGGATAACCAGTTCTTTCAATCGTTTCCAATTCAAAATCAATCCGTTCGCGAATGACATCTGTTATTTCTCCGTACCTTTTTTTTGCGCCCTCGTAAGTTAAATGTCTTAAATAATTATTTTCACCCCGTTTTCCACCATCTTTCTCATCTTCAGGGTCTTGAAATTCACTTGGAATATCAAATGCTGGTAATAAAACTTCTCTTGCTAGCGGGTAAGCTTCAATTTTTCCTAAAATTTCTGCGATGGATTCAATTGCTTGCGGAACATCTTCAAACAATTTTTTCATTTCCTCCGCTGACTTGTAATAATATTCCTCATTGTCCAAGCCAAAACGAAATCCTCGTCCTCTACCCTTTGGAGTTGATACCAATTCTCCATCCTTAACACACAAAAGCACATCGTGTGAAATGGCATCGTTTTTATCTAAATAAAAGGTGTTATTTGTGGCTACTAATTTCACGTCGTGTTTCGCTGAGAAATGAATTAAGGTTTCATTCACACGGTTTTCATTTTCTTGACCGTGACGCATGATTTCAAGGAAAAAATCAGCTCCAAATTGCTCTTTCCACCAAAGTAAAGCTTGTTCTGCTTGATTTTCACCGACATTTAAAATCAAACTTGGGATTTCTCCATAAATTCCTCCAGACAAAACAATTAAATCTTCCTTATAAAATTCAAGTAGTTTTTTGTCAATTCTCGGAACATAATACATACCTTTTGTGAAGGCAATCGATGAAAGTTTAATCAAATTTTGATATCCTTTTTTGTTCTTTGCAAGAATAACTACTTGATAACCATTATCTTTATTTGTTTTATCCTCGTGATTTTGACAAACATTAAATTCACATCCAATAATGGGTAAAATTTCAGATTTCTCATACGATTCTCCTTTTTCTTCGGCTTCTTTTCGTTCGTCTTTTACTTTTTTATTGTAAGCACTAATTGCCTTTTCAAAATGAAAGGCTGCATACATATTTCCAGTATCGGTCAATGCTACCGCAGGCAGACCCAATTTTGCAGTTTTATCAACTAAAGCCTTGATACTTGAAGTGGATTGCAAAATCGAAAACTGGGAATGATTGTGCAAATGCGCAAAAGGCATTTTTTCAAGTTCCGAAGCAGAAATTTGTTCCGTTCTGAAACTTGATCGTTCACTTTCTGATTTTTGTTTTTTAAGTTTCTCGCTTTGTTCCTTTAAATTCAGATGTTTTAATCCAATTAAAGCAATTTGCTTTGGGTTTATTTCCTTAAATTTTTGGAAATATTCTAATTCAACTTGAAGTGCTTCTTTGGAAAAAACTTCCGTTCGAATCATTTCTAAAAAGCAACGCGTTGTTGCCTCCACATCGGCTGTGGCATTATGCGCCTCCGAAAATGGAACTTCAAATAAGGCTTGATGCAATTCAGAAAGTGTCGGAAATTTCTGCTTTTTCATGGATCCAACAAGCAATTCACGTTCGTTTTCGCTCAAATCAAACCAAGAATTACCTTTTTTACGAAGTTCCTCTCTTTCCTTTGCTAAATCATCATTTTTAAAGTAAGCACTTTCCTTTACTTCCTGCCCATTTTCGAGAATTGGATCTCCAAATTTATTCTTTTTGGTGAGTAGTTTATCACCATTTTTGTAGAAATCGATTAATGCCACTAACTTCGCAGAATCATCGGACATCGTATCCAACACAGGCATTTCTTGCAATTTGTTTTCGATACCAAGACGCACAAATTCTGCACCCATGATATTTTTATCAAAACCAATATTTTGACCAACAACAAATTTTGCTTTGTTAAGAGCTTCATTAAAAATCTTGGCAACGCTTTCTAAATCTTCCCCCATTTCATTTGCCAACAGGGTTGAAATTCCGTGCACTTTTTCAGCATCGTATGGAATGTCAAATCCATCAGCTTTGATAATAAAATCTCTAGCCTCCAATAAATTCCCCCATTCATCATGTATTTGCCAAGCAATTTGAACCGCACGAGGCCAATTATCCGTGTGCGTATAATCTAAGTTCCAATCCTTGGGAAGACCGGTTGTTTCGGTATCAAATATGATGTACATGTTGAAAAAATTGAGAATAACAAAAGTACAAAAAAGAGACTTAGTTTTGGAAGAAATTTTCGTTTTTTATTAACAAGATATGCAGAAAGTTTTAATGTCATCCCTATGGGACTCAGTTCTTGATACATAACTTAGCTTTTAGATGAATTACATCCTTACGGGATTAACTTAACCAATCCCGCAGTGATGTAGTTCTTTTAACTCGATAGAAATAGTAAAAAAAACTAATCCTGTAAGGATGTAATTCATTTAACTCGAAAGAAATAGCAAAAATGCTAATCCCGTAGGGATGAAATGTGCGCAAGGACGAAGGAGTGCAGACAATCAGAATCCCAGAGGGATGTAATCCTCTTAACTCGAAAGGAATAGCAAAAATACTAATCCCGTAGGGATGAAATGTGCGTAACGACGATGGAGTGCAGACAATCAGAATCCCAGAGGGATGACATCAAATCATTAAATCGGTTCTTGAAAAATATACTTCTCATCAAAATCAATCTCAAAATCTTCCAAAAACTTCAAATACTCTTCTTTAAAAGTCTTCTTTTTATGATGTTCTTCTTGATTACGAATGTAATTAATTATTTTTTCCACATCCCATTTCGAATAGGAAAAAGCTCCAAAGCCAGCTTGCCATTCAAACCTAAATCTTTCCATTTTTGTTTCATTAATCCATTTGGAAGAATTAGCCTTAATCACTTGCGCAAGTACAGAAATTGTTTGCGTAGGTTTCATTCCTACCAAAATGTGAATATGGTTTTCCACACCATTAATCGCTAGTAATTTGTGATTGTGAAATTTTATAATACCTGAAATATACTTGAAAAGTTCTTCTTTCCATGAACGATGAATCAAGCCATCACGAAATTTAACAACAAACACATATTGAATGTGAATTTGAGTATACGAATTTGCCATAAGTTTAGTCGTGCCTAAAAAATTAGGACTTTTTTAATTTTAATAGGTTCAAATCAAAGTTAAGAAAATAATTTTAATTTTGAAAGAAAAATATGATGCCCATCCAAAAACCAAATCTTGAAAATTTCAATGCATACTTTAAGAATTATGTTGATTTAGTTGAAACAAATGATTTATTAGTAGCCTTAGAGTCAAATTTAATTGAAACGAAGGCAATCTTTGAGGGCTTTCTTGGCGACAAAGAAAATTTCGCTTATACGGAAGGAAAATGGACCGTAAAGGAAGTATTGAGTCATATCATCGAAGTTGAACGAGTTTTTGCATACCGAGCATTACGCTTTTCGCGACAAGATGCAACTGAACTTTCGGCTTATGATGATGATTTATTTGTTCATTACTCAAATACTGCAAACAGAAAGCTGATTGAAATGCTAGAGGAATTCATTTTTTTGAGAAAATCAACGATCGCACTTTTCTCTTATTTCGATGAAAAAATGCTTGATTTTGAGGGAAAAGCAAATAAAAACACATTCACACCACGACTTTTAGGCTTCGTAATCGTTGGTCACACGATTCATCATTCCACGGTTCTGAAAGAAAGATATTAAATCAACTTAAAAAAGCATTAATTTATTTGTGAAAAATAACTAACTTCGCATCTTTAAAAAAGACAAATATGAATTACGACATTATAGTTATTGGAAGTGGTCCAGGTGGATATGTGACTGCAATCCGCGCATCTCAATTGGGTTTGAAGACTGCAATTGTTGAAAAAGAATCTTTAGGTGGAATTTGCTTAAATTGGGGATGTATTCCAACAAAAGCCTTGTTAAAAAGCGCCAATGTTTATGAATATTTGACACATGCTGCTGATTACGGAATAACTGTAAAAGGTGGCGAAGCTGATTTTGCAAAAATCATCGAAAGAAGCCGTGGCGTTGCTAATGGAATGTCGCAAGGAATTCAGTTTTTGATGAAAAAAAATAAAATTGATGTCATCAAAGGTCACGGAACAATTCAAGCTGGAAAAAAAGTAGAAGTTACCGCTGAAGATGGAACAAAAACAACTTTAAGTGCTGAAAAAGGAATCATTTTAGCAACTGGAGCTCGTTCTAGAAAATTGCCAAACTTACCACAAGATGGTAAAAAAATCATAGGTTACCGTGAAGCAATGACATTGCCTTCTCAACCAAAAAAACTAGTTGTTGTTGGTTCTGGAGCAATCGGAATTGAATTTGCTTATTTTTACAATGCAATTGGAACTGAAGTTACAGTGGTAGAATTTATGCCAAACATCGTTCCTGTTGAAGACGAAGAAGTTTCAAAACAATTGGAGAAATCTTTGAAAAAAGCTGGAATAAATATTATGACCAACGCTTCTGTTGAATCAGTTGATACTTCAGGAAAAGGATGTGTAGTTTCTGTTAAAACAGCAAAAGGAGAAGAAAAAATCCAATGCGATGTAGTTTTATCCGCTGTTGGAATTGAAACAAATTTAGAAAATTTAGGTCTTGAAACTGTTGGAATTGCTACTGACAAAGGAAAAGTATTAGTAAACGAATATTACCAAACAAATATCCCTGGATATTACGCTATTGGTGATATCGTTCCTGGACCAGCATTGGCACACGTTGCTTCAGCTGAAGGAATTATTTGTGTTGAACAAATTGCTGGACACCACCCAGAGCCATTAGACTATGGAAATATCCCAGGTTGTACGTATTGTTCTCCTGAAGTTGCATCTGTTGGTTTAACAGAAAAAGCGTGTAAAGAAAAAGGATTAGACATTAAAGTTGGAAAATTCCCATTTTCTGCTTCAGGAAAAGCAAGTGCTGCTGGAGCGAAAGATGGTTTTGTAAAATTGATTTTTGACGCAAAATACGGTGAATTATTAGGCGCTCACATGATTGGTGCGAACGTTACCGAAATGATTGCTGAAATTGTTGCAATTCGTAAATTAGAAGTTACAGGTGAGGCATTAATTAAAACTGTTCACCCACACCCAACAATGTCTGAGGCAATTATGGAAGCAGCTGCTGCAGCTTATGGTGAGGTAATTCACTTGTAAAAAAATAATTTAATTGAAAACGCTTATCAGAAATGGTGAGCGTTTTTTTTATGAAAAAATTCCATTAATGAAATCATTTATTCTTTTAACTCTAATATCACTCAGTTACTTTGCTAAAAGTCAAGAACTAAATAATCTAATTTATTCAACGAAAATAACAACTTTAAGTTATTTTAATAAGAATGATTTCAAGAAATACAACGTCCGCCAAACCACAACGCAGAAGAAGGACAATGAAGACCTTGTCACAACCAAAACAGAATACAATCTTTCCATCAAAGTAATAGACAGTACAGAACATTCTTACAAGTTTGAATTGATTTATTTAGATTATGTGCTGCCTCGAACAACTCGTGATTTTGAGAAGGAATTAATGACTTGTTTTAAAGACGTGAAAATCATTTATTCAACGAATGAAAATGGTGAATTTGAAAAAATTGAAAACATCCCTGAAATTAAATCTGCGACCTTAAAATTACTTGATTTAATCAAGAAAAAATTCACATCCAATTTGAAAACCGAACTGGAAAAGGAAGCCTTTAATTCTGTTTTCTTAGGTTACGATGCTTTGATGAATGAGGATGAAAACATAGAAAATATGTTTTTGGAAGATATTCTTTTTTTGCATGGAATTTATGGAATCGAATTAAAACTAAATTAAGAAGAAAATTTTGAAATAGAATTTCCAGTCGTGGGTGATGTTTCGGTGAAAGGCATTTCAAAAATAACACTTAAAGACATTAATAAGGAAACCAAAGTTTCAAAAATCGTAATCAGTGAGCAAGCAAATCCGCAGGAACTTGAAAAATATTTACAAAATATTATGCAAAGCTTATTTGGTCATTTAACGGATGAAATGGATGCAAAAAAGTTTAAAGTAGAGTCGAAAATAAATCAAGTTTATTTTATGTACCTTAATTCAGGTTGGATGAAAAAAATCACTTCCACAAACATTCAAAACTTGGAATACGAGGAGCATAAAATGAAAAAAACAATTTCAAAAGATTACACCTTAAGTAACTAAAGTATTATTCAAGAATTAATTTAAAAACATGAACACCTTGGTATTCGTGCTCAACTTTTAAAATCACCAATCCTTTTACAAAACTTGGAAAATCAATTTTATCAGTATTTTCAAGAACTTTAGTTGACGCTAACTGTTTTCCTGTAATATCATAGAACCCAACATTGCTTCCTCTTTTTAGATCTTTGCTTAACATTAGTTGATTGTTCTTTACTTTTAAAATTTCTAAACTGCCATCAGAATTTTTTACAGACCTAATTTCAGAATAATTAACCCTTCCATCAAAATCGACTTGTTTCAATCTAATATAGAACAAACCTTTAGGTAAATCTGCCATTTGAAATGAATAATTATTTTCTTCAGAACTTGTTCCAGCACCTTTTACGGTTCCAATTGTTTTGAAATTCATACCGCTATCATCAGACAACAGTACTTCGAAATAATTATTATTTCGTTCTGAGGCAGTTGTCCAATTAACGTTCAAATCATTCTCATCAATAAATGCAGAAATATTTTTGATTTCAACAGGCAGAGGAATAGCACATGCATTATCAGTATTAAAGACCACTTCAACATTATCAATCGCCAAATGATGATCATTTGCCGAATTATCAATATCTGTCCACCTGAGCATTATTTCACCGTTATTTTGTATTACAACTGGCACACATGCAGTAACTAATGAACTAGTTGTGCAAGGTATTCCATTGACTTGATTTGAAGTTCCTGGCCCTCCATGGTTGGTTGGTGCTGTATAATTTAACGCGGCGACATTCGTATAAACACCAGCGGTCAAATTAGTAATGGTTGTAGGGGAGGCTACTACCCTATAAGCGAAAGTGTTTGTATTTGTATTACTATTATTTTCAGCTAAAGATAACTGATAGGCAGTATAGGAAACTGTAATGCTATTAATAGTGGAACCTGAATTATTTACAAATCTTACCCCATATTGAATTGTACCTGTACCTGCAGATGCTCTCGACCCAAACTTTCTATCTGAAATACCGCTGCATCTATAAACATAAACACCACCTGTGTTTGTAGGCGCAGCTGCTGTGATATTGATATCACCCTGAAATTCGGTTACATCATTCACATACCAACCTAAAAAGGTTGAATTATTTGTCCACGAAGCAATAGCTGATGTACCAAAATTCTGATTATATGTAGATGTCGTAACCACAACTTGCGAATGATAAAAGATTGGTAGAAATAAAAAAACAAGATAATTTGAAACCTTAAACGGACTGCTAATATAATTAATATTATGCACAAAATCAAAAATAAGCAAAACAGAATTATGTAGATTCATAATGAAAAATATCATTAACAAATATATACAAAAAAATTCGTTTCGTCGTTAAAAAAATATCAACCAAATGTTAAAAAATCGATTAAGTCTTTTGCTAAAACGATTAAGAATGAATATTTTACGTCTATCAATGAATATTTATAAAAAAAGCCGAAACATTTCTGTATCGGCTTAATCTTTTATCGAGAATTTGTTTATCTTTCCTCAATTGGAACATAATTTCTCAAAACATGCCCAGTGTAAATTTGTCTCGGACGACCAATTGGTTCGTTGTTTTCAGTCATTTCCTTCCACTGCGCAATCCATCCTGGTAAACGTCCCAAGGCAAACATAACGGTAAACATTTCTGTTGGAATACCCAATGCTTTATAAATTATCCCTGAATAGAAATCTACATTTGGATACAAACTTCTTGAAATAAAATACTCATCCTCCAAAGCAACTTTTTCTAATTTCTTAGCAATATCTAAAAGTGGATCGTTAATCTGCAATTTCTCCAAAACATCATCACATGCTTTTTTGATAATCGTTGCTCTTGGATCAAAATTTTTGTAAACTCTGTGTCCAAAGCCCATCAAACGGAAAGAATCTTCTTTATCCTTCGCTTTCAAAACCCATTTGTCTACATCTCCACCATCATTGTGAATTTTCTCTAACATTTCAATTACTGCTTGGTTAGCACCTCCATGAAGTGGACCCCAAAGCGCAGCAATTCCTGCTGAAATTGTTGCATATAAATTCGCTTGTGATGAACCAACAATTCTAACTGTAGAAGTAGAACAATTTTGTTCATGATCAGCATGCAAAATCAATAATTTATTTAAAGCATCCACAACAACTGGATCAATAGCTGTCTCTTTTGTTGGCAAAGCGAACATCATGTGTAAAAAATTCTTACAATAATCAAATTCGTTATTAGGATACATAAATGGATGACGCATCGCATTTTTGTAAGACCATGCTGCTAAAGTTGGAACTTTTCCTAACAATCTCAAAATTGTTAAGTTTTTTGCCTCAGGACTTCTTCCTGGATCCAAAGATTCTGGGTAAAAAGTAGAAAGAGAACAAATAATTGATGACAAAACACCCATCGGATGCGCTTTTGCTGGATAAGCTTCAAAGAATTGTTTCACATCTTCATGAACCAAAGTATGGTTTGTAATATCTTTACTAAATGTATCTAATTGAGTTTTTGTTGGTAAATCACCATAAATCAATAAATAAGCTACTTCTAAAAATGATGCCTTTTCAGCCAATTGCTCAATCGGATAACCTCTATATTTCAAGATCCCTTCTTCGCCGTCCAAAAATGTAATGGCACTTTTTGTTGCACCTGTATTTTTGTAACCTGTATCAAGGGTTATATATCCTGTTGTATCTCGCAATTTACTGATGTCAATTGCTTTTTCATTTTCTGTTCCTTCAATTACAGGAAACTCATACGTTTTTCCGTCTAATTCTAGTTTTGCTATTTCACTCATTTTTATTGAAATAATTATTGTTATTCTTTCTAAGGCACTAAAGTAATAAAGAAATTTTAATTAAAAATCTTTTTTGAAAATTATTTTGTTAAGATTTAAACAATCAAACGCACATCTTGTTCAACTATAAGTTTTTTAGGGTATAATTAAACATCATATTGAACAAATGATTTCGTGTATTCCCTCCATATATTCCGTGGTTTTTGTCTGGGTAAATAAACATGTCAAATTGTACATTTGCATTTGTCAAAGCAGAAATCATTTCCATCGTATTTTGATAATGAACATTATCATCAGCCGAACCATGAATGATAAAATACTTTCCTTTTATATTTTTAACAAAATTAATAGGTGAATTATCATCATAACCAATTGCGTTTTCTTGCGGAGTACGCATGAATCTTTCTGTATAGATATTATCGTAATATCTCCAATTCGTAACTGGTGCTACTGCAATTCCCATTTTAAAAACATCACCTCCTTTTGCCATTGCTAGAGAAGCCATATAACCTCCATAACTCCAACCTTGGATTCCGATTCTTGTCTCGTCTACACCAGGGAGTTTTGTAAGGCTTTTGGCCGCAGCAATAAAATCTTCGGTTTCAAGTTTGCCTAACTGCATATAAGTACATTTTTTGAATTTTGCACCTCTATACATGGTACCTCTTGGATCAACGCAAACAACTATATAACCACTTTTTGCTAATAACTGATGATATACATAGTCGTTTCCATCATATTCATCCGCTACAATGTTTGAACCAGGCCCACCGTAAACATTCATGTAAACTGGGTATTTTTTCTCAGGATTAAAATTTGTGGGATAAATTATTGATGCGTTTAATAACATTTCAGCACCTTTAACCTGAATAAATTCACGTTTTGAAAAGTTATAATCCTTCAATTTTTCTTTTAATTTTTGATTATCTTCCAACATAGCAATTTCTTTTCCCTCGTTATTGCATAAGGAATAAGTTTTTGGAGTATTTGCATCAGAACTGATTTTCATAAAGTAATTCATCCCTTGCGAAAACTCAGCACTATTATTACCTGTCTCAGAACTAATTGCTTTTTTCTTGGATCCATCTAAATTGATTTTATAAATTCCTTTGTGAATCGCACCCTTTTCAGCAGAGGAATAAAAAATCGTTTTACTTTTCTCATTGATTCCATAAAATTCAATTACATCCCACTCTCCTTTGGTAACTTGTGCAGATTTTCCATCAAAAAACACTTGTTGAATATGATTGTATCCAGATGCTTCGCTTGTTCTTAATAATGATTTTCCGTCGTTTAAAATCAACAAGTTATCATCAATCTCAATGTAGGTTTCAGACTGCTCTTCAAAAAACACCTTTGATTCTAGACCTTCCTGATCTGCATTTATTAAGTGGTATTTTACATGGTTTTGATGTCTATTAAGTGTCTGAACAATTAGGTTGTTTTTATTAGAAGCCCATTTTAATCTGGGAATGTACTCATATTTACCTAAATCTAATTTGTATGAATTACTATTTATGACATCATATATAAATGCCTCAACAATTGAATTGTCTTCCCCAGCTTTTGGATACTTGAAGGTATATTGATACGGATACAATTTCCCATACATGGCCATCTGAAATTCTTTTACTCCACTTTCGTTAAATTTTAGAAAGGCAATTTTTTTACTATCTGGTGACCAATAAAAAGTCTTGGTTATAGCAAATTCTTCTTCATAAACCCAATCTGATGATCCATTTATGATTTCATTTTGACGACCATCCTCTGTTACTTGAGTTATTTTTTCAGTTTCCAAGTCTTTGATAAAAATATTATTATCTGAAACAAAAGCAATCTTTTTTCCATCTGGAGAAAAATCAGCTAAAGTAACATTTATAAACTTGTTTATTAAGGCACTTAAATTTCTTGTTTTCAAATCAAGTACATAAAAATCCGCCGTATAACTTCTTCTATAAACACTTTTAAAATTACTTGTAATTAAAATTTTGTCCTCCTGAGCATTAAAAGAATAATCATCCACAGTAATCAATTTGCCTTCAAACATTAAATCTTTGGAGGAAAATATCACCTCTCCCTTTCCCGCGTAATCAGTGAATTTATGTTTGGTAACAGAAAAATCGGACTCAGATTCATTGATTTTGGTAAAGTGTTCCCCATCTTTCATTGAATTAAACCCATTGAAACTTTTTGGGTAAAATTCATACTTTTTCCAAATTGATTCAACGTTAAATTTAGTCGTATTTGATTGACTAATCACATAAAACGGCACAAAAACAAGTAAAATGCAATTTAACAAAATCGATTTAATAAAATTATTTTTTAACATATTCTAAATTTTTAAGTGCTAAAAGTATCAATAAAATCAATGCTAAATTGGTTTTGTGTGAAAAAGTTTAATAAAATTTTAACAATTAAATGATTTTATTATCAAAAATTAATCCATATATTTGCGTAAGTTTTTTTATGATCTCCTTGAAGAATAGAATTCTGAAACCA
>CAZHLZ010000017.1:0-22161 GCA_964532475.1 uncultured Chitinophaga sp. | reverse complement strand
TGATTATGACAAAGAAAAATTGCAAGAACGTTTGGCTAAATTAGCCGGTGGTGTTGCTGTTCTTTATGTTGGTGCTCCAACTGAGGTTGAAATGAAGGAGAAAAAAGACCGTGTTGACGATGCATTGGCTGCTACGCGTGCGGCTGTTGAAGAAGGAATTGTACCTGGTGGTGGCGTTGCTTTAATTCGCTCAATTGCTGCTTTGGAAAATTTAAAAGGAATCAACGAAGACGAGGACACAGGAATTGCGATTGTAAAACGTGCAGTTGAAGAACCTTTGCGTCAAATCATTGCCAATGCAGGTGGTGAAGGTGCAGTTATCGTTCAAAAAGTAAAAGAAGGAAAAGATGATTTCGGTTACAATGCTAGAACTGAAGTTTTCGAAAACTTATATTCAGCTGGTGTAATTGATCCAACTAAAGTTACTCGTATTGCCATAGAAAATGCATCTTCTATTGCAGCAATGTTCTTAACTACAGAATGCGTTATCGCTGATGAAGTAGAAGATTCTGCAATGCCAATGGGCGGTGGAATGCCTGGAGGAATGGGTGGAATGATGTAAGAAAATGAAGAATTGAGAGTTAAGAATTGAAAATTATATTGGAAATTCTATATTTTAAACTCTATTTCTAATTATCTTTGTAACAACTATAAGAGCCGTTAATTCGGCTCTTTTCCGTTTCTCCTTCCTGATTTATTCAGATAGAAAGAAACGTTTATATATAGAAACCCTTTGTTAGAAATAGCAGAGGGTTTTGTATTTTAATAAAAATCTAGCGAGCTTAGACACGGACACCTATCAAACAAACATCCCTTCGACAAGCTCAGGATAAACTGACTCACTTGCATTAAACCCTTATCCCTATAATGCAAACATCGTCAACTTGTTCTAGCTCACCTTTCCAGTCTGAAAAGGATTGTTGCAAGGTTTGCTTCATGGTTTTCATATTTTTGTTAGGGTACTCCCTTAACAAAAGTGATTCAAGTTGGGAGGCTTTATATTTTTTACCACCTTTTTTTGATTCTGGCCCACCGAATTGATCAACAAAACCATCAGACATTAATATTAGCGCATCATTTTTTTGAAGTTGAATGTGCTTTTTTGAAAAACCATTGTCATTTTTCGCTTGTTTTCCAATAGGTTTTTTGTCTGCATTAATTTTAAAAATGTGATATCCATCTTTGGATTCCTTGGCAGCCATTGGGGAACCATTAACGAGCAAATTATCATTTTCGGAGAGCACATAGATGTGATTATTTGCACCAGAAAATTCAACAACTTTGGAAATCTCATCATAAACACACATGGAAATATCCATGCCGTCATTCAGGATTTTATTTTCTTTGCTCATCAATGTCAATTGAACTAAGCGAGATAATTCATTTAGCATCAAATCGGTTTCAGTGATTTTTTTTGAGTTATAAATTTCATTTAACAAAATCGTACCAATCATCGAGATAAATGCTCCTGGGATTCCATGACCTGTGCAATCTGCGACGCCAACATATTTTTTATTTTCCTTTTGTTCTAGCCAATAAAAATCTCCACTCACTAAATCTTTTGGTTGATAAATCAAAAAGGAATCTTCAAACATTTCATTCAAATCGTAAGCCGGTAAAACTGCCTCTTGAATCATTTGAGCATAAGAAATAGAAGAATGAAGTTGATTGTTAATCTCTTCAATAACAGTGTGTTGACTTTCGACTTCAGCCTTTTGTTTTTCAATGGTGAATTTTTGTTTCTTTATCAATTGAAAACGATTGAAGATAAAAGCAATCATTACCAATAAAAGTACCAATCCGAGAATCAAGTAAATAATCCGTTCTTTATATTGTTCATTTTTCTTATTTGCCAAACTCAATTCAATGTTTTTGACTTTTATCTTTTCACGATTCTTAATACTGTCTTCCGCAATTTTTTTATCAAATTCAAAACTTAATAATTGCTTTTTATTTGCATCATTTTGAACTTGATTTTTGTAATCTTCAAAAATTTCAAAATATTTTAAAGCATTTTTGGCATCATTCGCTTTCTTGTAAATTTCATAAAGCAATTCAGAAGCATTGGTTTTATTACTTAAATCGTCGCTTTCGAGCGCTAAAGTATATGCTTCTTTGGCAATTTTTAGAGCCTCAGCATTATTCTTTTGCTTTATTTTGATTCTAGCCAAATAGGTCAAAAAGTCAGCTAAATTTTGAGAGTTTTCAGACTCTCTAAAAATTGAAATTGCTTTGCTTAAGTATTTTTCAGCCTCATCAATCTTACCTAATTCTAAATAATATGTTCCAATATTACCTGAAGTCATACCTTGACCAATGTTACTATTTAGTTTTTTGGTTATTTCATAAGCCTTCTGCGTGTAATCTAATGCTTCATCGTATTTTTTTTGATCCGCATATAAAGTACCGATATTACTTAAAGTGATTGATTCAGCAAACTCATCTTTTAATTTTCTATCTAAATCAAGACTCATTAAAAAATAAGGAAGTGCTTTATCATGCTGCTTCAAGGTATTGTATACAACTCCAATATTATTGTAAATATCTGAAATTCCTCTGTCATTTTTAATTTTCTTTTGAATCTTTAGACTTAGTTGGTAGTAATTAATAGCTTGAATGTAATCACCAATGTTATCGTAAATTGAACCAATATTTAATAAAGAAGCAGCAATATCCTTTTGTCTGTTTAGAAGAATATCGATTTCCAAACCCTTTTTATACTGTTCTAATGCTAATTGGATTTTACCATTTTCATGAAAAATAACCCCTTTATTATTGTACGCCAAAGACTTAAGAACTAAGAAATTGGTTTTCTCAATTTCATTCTTTGCTTTGTGTTTCGTTGCAATTTCTATGATGTGGTCATTAACCTGTATTCCCTTTTCTAAATCGTTTGAATTCAAAATAATAGTAATATCATTCAAATATTCAATTTTTAGAGAATCGTTTTTTGTATTTTTAATTTTTTGCTCTAATTCAGCAATTTTTTTCTGCTCATCCTTAGTTTGTGCAATGAAGGTGCAGGTAAAAAAAATGAAAAAAAGAATCAAAAAATATTTCATACTACTTCATTTCAGGGAATAAAGATAATAATCCAGTTTCACTTGCTTCGCAAACTCCTCTTTCTGTGATTAATTTTGTAACATATTTTGCAGGTGTTACATCAAAGCCGTAATTTGAAGCATTTGTTGTTTCTGGACAAATTAAAACAGACTCAATATTTCCTGAAACAGTGCTTTTACCAATCATGTATTTCACCTCATCTTGGTTGCGTTCCTCGATTGGAATTTCTTTTAGTCCATCATTGATAGTCCAATCTAAGGTTGTAGAAGGTAATGCCACATAAAAAGGAAGATTGTTATCCTTTGCAGCTAGTGCTTTCAAGTAGGTTCCAATTTTATTGGCAACATCGCCTTGACGTGTGGTTCTATCTGTTCCCACAATTACCATATCAACCATTCCATGCTGCATCAAATGTCCACCAGCATTGTCAACAATTAAGGTATGAGGTACATCGTGACGTGTTAATTCATAGCAAGTTAAATTAGACCCTTGATTTCTAGGACGAGTTTCATCCACCCAAACATGCACCTTAATTCCTTTTTGAATTGCTTGATAAATAGGCGAAGTAATTGTTCCCCATTCCACACAACCTAACATTCCAGCGTTACAATGTGTTAGAATATTTACTGTCTCCCCATTTTTTCGTTGAGAAATTTCTTCAATCAAAGGTAAACCATGAACACCAATCATTCTGCATGTTTCCACATCTTCTTCTACGATTTGAGCAGCCATTTCCCAAGCTGTTTGCAAAAAATTATCAGAGGAATCTAATGCATTCAGCATCTTATCCAAAGCCCAAAACAAATTAACAGCAGTTGGTCGCGAAGCTCTTAAATCAGAAAAAGCTTGATCTAAAAAAGTAGGTTCTAATTCTTTTTCCAACATTTCTCTAACAGCCAAATAAATTCCATAAGCAGCAGTTGCACCAATAAGTGGCGCTCCACGAACGGTCATATCTTTGATTGCAATTTCTGCATCCTTGTAGGTCATCAATTTTACAACTACAAATTCGTGAGGTAATTTTCGTTGATCGATGACTTCTACAAATTTATCTTCTGTGGGCCAAATGGTTCTGAATTTCATGCGTTTGGATTTTTCGATTATTGGACTATTAGATTATTAGCTGATTTCGAGAAAAGAGTTTACTTTATTTTTCCAGGTGTTGGAATTTCCTTCTCTCAGAAGTAATGTAGTTTGAAAACCAGCTTGATCTGCGGCTTGCAACTCTTCGACAATATCAGATAAAAATAAAATTTCTGAGGGATTAAGTTTGAGTTCTTCGCTAATTTTTGCGTAAGTAGATCTGTCACGCTTCTGCCCTGTTGTCGTGTCGAAATAGTTAGAAAGATATACACTTAAATCACCAGCATCGCTATTAGCAAATAATAATTTTTGAGCTTTAATTGATCCTGAAGAAAAAATCCCGATGGAAAGTCCTAAACTTTTCCATTTTTCAAAAGCAGGTTTGACATCTTCAAAAACATGACCTTTTATTTCGCCAGATTTATATGCTTCTTCCCACAGAATTCCTTGCAAGGTTTTTAATGGGGTGATTTTTTTATCTTCTAAGCTCCAATGCAAAAGCATTTCGATAATTCCCTCTTTTGAATTTAATTCTTTTTGCTCAATTTCTTTAGCTAATCTTTTTGTTTCTTCGAAAGCTTGTGAAACTTCTGGATTGTGTTTTAGTTCGTATAACTTAGAAATATTCGACCTAAAATAGGGAAATAAAACTTCGTAAACAAAAGATACTGAGCTTGTTGTGCCTTCAATATCACTTAAAATATACTTGATTTGCATCTTTATTTTCTCTCAAAAGTTAGTAAATCCTTTGTGCCATCGCCACTCACATCTTCTAATTCAAGAATGTTTTCTGTTTTCAAAATCACCTCCCAATCATCAGAAATATCTTCATAAGAAGGATTAGAAAAAGAAGGAATATTAATCACCAAATCAGTATGGTCATCATCGTAAGTTGTTGACCAAGTACCTGTTGCATTGGTGAAAGTACTTGAAATTGCAAGATCACCATTATCCTTAAAAATGAAGGTATGGTCTAAGAAATCATCTGTTTTATTTTCGCTATCTTCTTGAAAAAGTGTTACTTTCCAAGAACCTTCTACCAGCATTTCTTTTATTTTTTTCGGGCTATCTTTTTTACATGCGACAAAAATTTGTAATGCTAAAAAGACAAATAGTATTTTTTTCATAATGTAAAATCTTTAAATTTTTGTTCTAATTTAGAATTTGTGTATTCTGGAATCCAGCCTGATGAGTCGATAAAAATTCGAATTGCCTTAACAAAAGGCTCTGATTCACCTGCGTCAAACCAATGTTTTGTTCCAGCTGGAACCGAAATTAAATCTCCTTGCTGACATAAAAGGTTGAATACAGGTTCATTTTCCAAGTTGAACCAGAAGAAACCTTGACCATCCACAAAAAAACGAATTTCATCTTCAGAATGTGTATGTTCTGCCAAAAATTTTGCCCGAATCGCTTCGTAATTTTCTGTCAATTTATTGATTGAAATAACATCTGCCGTCAAGTAACCACCTTTCTCCATAAAAGGCTTTAGGTCAGAACTGTATGCATCCAAAATTTGCTCTTGTGAAGCAGTATCGTCAAACACAACATCACATTTCCATTGATCAAAAAAAATGCCTCTTTGATTCATAAAACTTCTTATTTCATCTGGATTTGAAAGTTGAATATTTTCTTCAGGAATAGATAAAATTGCCATTTTTTCTTTTTGATTGTTTAAATAATAAAATAACTTGTGTCAAAATTACGAAAAATGATTGATTTTGAAATTACTTTAGACACATAATGATTAATTTTACAAACATATTTTAAGACAATCGTATGAAAAATTTCACCTATAACAAAAATTTTATTCGCCTAAATTGGATTACTTTAGTTTTTATCTATTTGGTTGTGATTGCTGGGAGTTTTGTGAGAATTACAGGAAGTGGAATGGGTTGCCCTGATTGGCCAAAATGTTTTGGACAGTGGATTCCACCAACAACGGATGAAAATTTACCTTCCGATTACAAGGATATTTATTCTCAAAAAAGAGAAAAAAAGATCGTAAAATTTGCATTTTTTTTGGAGAAAATTGGATTTGGAAAGGAAGCAAATCAATTGAGAAATGACAAATCACTATTGCTCGAACAAGATTTTAATGGTCAGAAAACTTGGACAGAATACATCAATCGCTTGTTTGGTGTTTTAGCAGGAATGGGAGTTTTATTGATTTTTGCATGGATCATTCTAAAATATAGAAAACGTAAATTAGTTATTTGGGCGAGCTTAAATTTGGTCATTTTAGTAATTCAAGCATGGTTTGGTTCCATTGTGGTTGCAACAAATTTAGTTCCATGGACAATTACCGTTCACATGTTACTTGCCTTAGTAATTATTGCAATTCAATTGTATTTAATATTTCTAATTTCTCCAAAAGCAAAGATCCGATTAGAGCTTTCAACAGGGATGAAAATGATTGTTTGGGGAACTTTTTTAATTACTTTTATTCAAATGTTTTTAGGAACACAAGTGCGCGAATACATTGATGAATTAACAAAACTGGGATTTGGAAGAGAATCTTGGAATGAGAAATTGGGAATGAGTTTTTTCATTCATAGAAGTTTTTCTTGGTTAGTATTGGTGTTTTTGGTCATTCTCACTTGGCTTAATTATAAAGGTAGAAAGTATAAAATTATTTTTGCATCCTTTTTAATTTTAGCAATAGAATTAATTTCTGGTGTTTTATTGGCTTATGCTGAAATGCCAGGTTTGGTGCAAGTTTCACATCTACTTTTTGCTTGCGTTTTGTTTGGAATACTATTTTACACCATTTTGAAGTCGAGAACTTTTGAGAAATTACAGATTGCAGATTGAAAGATTGCGGATTTTTGACATTTCGACAGTCGCAATTCATCGCAATCTAAGTGTAAAATTACAGTTTTGAAGATTCAGATTGGGTTTGAAGATTTACTTCTTAGCAAAAATGTTAAACTACCAACTGTAATTCCACAAAAGTTGGCATAAAAATCGTGAATGTCAAAACTTCTATAAGGCAAAAAATAGTGTAAACTTTCGCAAAGTGATGCAAATGCAATTCCGAAAAATAGACAAATAATAAATTGTTCTCTTTTAAAATTTATTCGACATAATATCATAAATGGAACAAACATAATTGTATGAACCCAATGGTCACTGCGTATTCCTAAGAAGTGAAAATTTAGTTTGATTCCTGTACCAGAAGTTGGCATAACTAATAAAAACACTACGAATAACAAATAGGCAGGAATGGCAATTTTAAAAAGTTTCTTCATTTATTTCTCTTATTTTAAGGATTCGTAAAATTAACGCATGTAAAACTACATTATTACAATTCAACTATTAAATTTGACAGTTCAGGTAGTTTTTTAAGAAATTTTGTGAAACTAGCTTTACTTTTGCTTCATAAATCAAAAAATATGAAAAATACTACATTAACAGCATTCTTTTTATTCCTTGTACTTTTTTCCTTTGCACAAAATCAAAGTCAACAAATAAAGGGAACGATTACAGACAAAGAATCGCAAAGTACAATTCCGGGTGTAAAAATAACCTTGCTCGGTTCAGATCCAGTAAAAAAAGTTATGAGTGATTTGGATGGAAATTACAAACTGGAAAACATTTTACCAGGAAGGTATGACCTTCAAATCTCTTATCCTGGATACAAAGAAGCAACAATTCCAAATGTTATTGTAACAACTGGTAAACAAGTAGTTGTGGATGTTTCATTAGAAGAAAACATCAATAATGTTGCAGAAATGCAAGTGAGTGGTACAAAAAAGAATGAAACAATAAATGAGCTTTCAACGGTTTCTGCACGTTCATTTAGTACGGAAGAAGTGAACCGTTTTGCTGGAGGAAGAGCTGACCCTGCACGTATGGCTGCAAATTTTGCTGGTGTAAGTTCTCCAGATGATTCACGAAATGACATTGTGATTCGAGGAAATTCTCCAACTGGAGTTTTATGGCGAATCGAAGGATTAAACATTCCAAATCCTAATCATTTTTCAACAATTGGAACTACTGGCGGACCTGTGAGTGGAATAAATACCAATTTGTTAAAAAATTCAGATTTTTTCACTTCTGCTTTTCCTTCAGAATATGGAAATGCAAATGCTGGAGTTTTTGATTTAGGATTCAGAAATGGAAATTCTGACAAAAGAGAACATTTGTTCCAATTCGGAATGCTAACTGGTTTGGAAGCAATGACGGAAGGTCCAATTAAAAAAGGAAATGGTTCTTCGTATTTGATTGCCTATCGATATGCATTTACTGGCGTTGCACAAGCAATTGGACTTAACATTGGAACAACCGCAACCCCATTTTACCAAGATTTATCGTTCAAAATCAACAGTGGAAAAACGAAATTGGGAAAATTTACACTTTTCGGCTTAGCTGGAACAAGCAATATCGAATTTATACATGACAAAGTGGATACCACGGATTTATTCGCTTTTCCAAACAGAGACTCTTACTTTACGAGTAAAGTTGGCTTGGTTGGCTTGAGTCATTTTGGACGTGTAAATCAAAATTCATATTTCAAAACAATAATCGGAGCGACATTATCAGGCTCAGACTATGATGAAGACACGATTAATAAAATAACAAAAGTAACAACGCGTGTGATTGAAAATCAAACTACTCAAATTAGATATTCAATAAATTCATCTTTCAACACAAAAATTAATTCTAAATTGTTTATGAAATTTGGTGTCTTGGAAGAATTATATCATTTGAATTTATTTTACAGAAATCGAACAAATACACCTGACTGGGTTCAAATTTGGGATTTCAATGATTACACTTCTTTACTGCAAGGTTACGCTCATCTAAAATATAGTTTTTCTGAGAAATTAACACTTAATGCAGGACTTAGATCACAGTACTTAAGTTTGAATAAATCTTATTCTATTGAACCACGAGTTGGACTAAAATATCAAGTTAATCCGAAAAACATCTTGAGTTTTGGATACGGAATGCACAGTCAAATGCAGCCAACAGACGTGTATTTTTATAGAACATTAGATGCAACAGGAGCATATCAACAAACAAACAAAGATTTGGATTTTACAAGAAGTCAGCATTTTGTTTTGTCTTATGACCTCTTTCCTGTAAAAGATTGGAGAATTAAAACAGAAGTTTATTACCAATTCATTTCAAATGTACCCGTAACGAAAGATTCAAGTGCCTATTCGATGTTGAATACTGGAGCAGGTTTTGTCCCAAATGAAGAAGGAGATTTAATCAATGAAGGAACTGGAGAAAATTATGGATTTGAACTTACAGTTGAGAAATTTTTCAGCAAAGGATACTACGCTTTAGTGACAGGTTCCATTTATGAATCAACTTACAAAGGTAGTGATGGCGTAAAACACAATACTGCTTTTAACGGAAGTTTTGTTTACAATGTTTTAATAGGAAAAGAAATCAAAATTGGCAAGGAAAAAAGAAATGTATTTTCAATTGATGTCAAATTTACTCATGCAGGAGGAAGATTTTTCACACCAATTGATTTGGAAGCATCAAATCTTGTTCAAAGACAAATACTAAAAAGCGATGAATTTGCTTTCACGGAACGTAATCCAAATTTTATGAGAATGGATGTAAAAGCTGGAATCACTTTTAATAGTAAGAAAAGAAAAATTTCAAATTCTTTGTTCTTCGATATTCAAAATGTTACAAATAATAAAAATGTATTTGCGCAACGCTACAATCCGAATACAAATTCTGTAAACACAGCATATCAAATCGGATTTTTCCCAAATTTTGTTTACAAGTTGCAGTTTTAGAGAGGGGAATAGACTTTAGACGAAAGACAATAGACGAAAGACTTAGATTTTTGCGAAAAATCAAATCTGCGGTGATCAGCGTATTTTTTTATGTTCATCTGCGGGAAAATTTTGGAAGAAGCAAAGAATTCATTAAGGCAATCGAAACCCTAGGCTTACTAAGTGTATTATGTTCTGAATTAGGGTATTATAAAATTATAAAAACAATTATGAAAAAAGTACTAATAATAAATGGAAATCCAAATCCTACAAGTTTTTGCAAAGCGATTGCAGAACAATATCAGATTTCTAGTGCAGAAAAAGGAAATTCTGTGAAAATCTTACATGTTGGTGAATTGAAATTTGAATTAAATCTTAAACATGGATTTGAATACCAATCAGAATTTGAAAATGATCTACTTCTCTCCCAAAACTACATTTCTTGGGCAGAACATATTGTCATAATTCACCCGGTTTGGTGGGGTTCAGTACCTGCGGTTTTAAAAGGATTTTTTGATCGAGTATTGTTACCAGGTTTTGCATTTAAATATCATGAAAACGATCCGATGTGGGATAAATTATTGAAGGAAAAAACAGGACATTTAATTTACACTTCAGACACTCCATCCTTTATTTACAAATGGATATTCGGTGCTCCATCAGAAAATATGGTCAAAAAAAGAGTGATGAAGTTTTGCGGGATTTCACCCGTAAAAGTAACACATTTCGGCTCAATGAGGAAAAAATCCGCAAGCCAACGAGAAAAAATATTGAAGCAAATCAAAAATATTGCCTAATTTTAGAATAGTTTAAAATTTAAGATGAGAACAAAAAAAATTCGGTTCCTATACATGATTATTGCTGGAGTTTTGATTTCACTTCTCTTAGATAAGTTGGTCCCGTTTGAAAAACCAAAATCGATATTTTTTTTAGAAATTATATTTTCAATTGCTATAACCATTTTAATTTGGGAGGGTAGTCTAAGAATTGATACTATATTTAATCAAAAATTACCTTGGGTAGAGAAAACCATGCAACGAATTTTTTATCAATTTTTCGTCACACTAATATTTAGTTCTTTAGCCATATTTTTCCCGATGTTGGTTTTTGATAAATACGTATGCTTATTGTCAACAGAAAAAGAAAACATATTACTTTTTATTGCTATAATTATTGGTGTTTTTGTGTCTTTTTTTATTTTGATTATTGAAATTTCATCTCAATTTTTTAAAAATTGGAAGCATTCATTGACAGAAGTTGAAAAATACAAAACTGAAAGTTTACAAGCACAATTTATTAATTTAAAAAATCAAATTAATCCACATTTTTTATTCAATAATTTAAGTGTTTTATCTTCTTTAGTTTACAAGGATCAAGATCGAGCAGTTGATTTTATCCAAGAACTTTCCAAAGTTTACCGCTATGTGTTAGACAATCAAGAGAGTGAATTAGTTGCCTTAGAAAATGAATTGAATTTTATTGAATCCTATGCTTACTTGCTTAAAATTCGATTTGATTCAAGTTTGAAGGTGAATATTTCATTGGATTCTTGCAACAAAGAATTACTCGTTCCACCGATGTCTTTGCAGCTTTTAGTGGAAAATTGTATCAAACACAATGAAGTTTCGGGAGAAAATCCACTTCATATTGAAATAAGTTGTGCTGAAAACTACCTTCAAGTTCGAAATAACCTTCAGAAAAGAAATAATACTGAAAAAAGTTCAAATTTAGGACTGAAAAACATCGTCAACCGATATAAACATTTTACGGACCAAGAAGTGATTATTTCTCAATCAGATTCCACTTTTTTGGTAAAAATTCCACTTCTAAAAATAGATTAATCATGAAAGCGATTATTATTGAGGATGAAAAATTATCTGCTGAGCATTTAGCAAATTTAATCGCTAAATTGGATGTTTCAATTGAAATATGCGCTGTGTATGATTCTGTAAAAAACAGCATTGCAGCCTTAAAACAGCAAAATGACATCGAATTAATATTTTTAGACATTCACCTTGCCGATGGCATAAGTTTTGAGATTTTTAATGAACTACAAATTGACATTCCAATTATTTTCACCACGGCTTACAATGAATTTGCAATTAAAGCATTTGAATTAAATAGCATAGATTATTTACTAAAACCGATTGGTAAAACCGATTTAGAAAAAAGTATCGAAAAATTAATGCGTCTAAATGCAACTAAAAATTTAGAAACAGCGAATATTCTGAAAATTGCAAACACGTTAAATCTGGGAGAAACAAAAACTTATAAATCACGATTTTTAGTAAAAACCGGAGAACAAATAAAATCAATTCAAGTAGCAGAAATTTCACATTTTATATTCGATGATGGACTACTGTTTTTATTTACAAAACTTGGAAAAAGATTTTCGATTGATTTTTCAGTAGATAACTTAGAAAATATGCTTGATCCAAATTTGTTTTTCAGAATTAATAGAAAAGTCATCGTAAACATCGAATCCATCGAAAAAATAAGTTCATATTTCAATAGTCGATTGAAAATAAAAGTACAAAATTTAGACGAAGATTCATCCATTGTAAGTCGAGAACGAGTTTCCACCTTTAAAACTTTATTGGATTCTTAATGACAAAAAACAGTAACCTTTAACCACGGATTTTAAACCTTACACCACCAAAACAGCGTTTTTACAACGCTCCACAACCATTTACATCTTAAAGTTTTTTTTGATTTTAGTATACATTAGTTTTGCTCCAAATTAATTTATATCTAAAATGAAAAAAACAATACTTTTATCTTTCGGTTTACTTTTAACTGGTTTAAATTTAACTGCACAAAACAATTATTTTGAGCCAAATACAAAAGGAACTAAACAAGGGAAATTAACAGTTACTCGCCCAAGTCAAAACAAAACTACTGCCATTGCAGAAGACGACTCTTACTACTACTGGGAAAATAACTCACGTCACACATCTGAATTAAACACTTTATTAGGAACTACAGGTGAGGCAGATGGTGGTTTTGACACACTTGGTTTGTACACATACAATGTAAAACAAAAACCAGCAAACGGAGGATACTGGCAAAAAGCAGTACAAGGAATCCCTACAAGAGATTCAATAAGCATTTTAGGTATCGATTTTATCGGTGTTGCTTTGAATCCTGCTGGATCAAATGTTACGGTTAATGTTTATAAAAATGACATGACTACTTTATTAGGAAGTAAAACTTTAAATGTTACAACAACTTACGGATTCAAATCTGTAACATTTGATGCACCAATTTCTCATGATGATACGATGTTGGTTGTTTTTCAAATGACAAGTGTTGCAGATAGTTTTGCGATTGCAAAATCTCATTCACAATGGACAAATTTTGAAACGGAAGCGAATCAGCTTACACATTTTATGATTTTGAAAACACGGTTACAAATTACTACACAGACCTTCAGGAAGGTGGAGTAACATATGCTGCTGCTGGAACATTTGATGTTTCTGCAAACACAATGATTTGGCCTTGGACATCTCAAACTCCAGTAAATGATGCTACAAACTTTTCAATTGTAGTTACTGATTGCTCAGTTGGATTAAATGAATTGAATGATGCTTCGGTTTCAATTTACCCAAATCCTGCAACTGATAACTTTACGGTAAAAAGTAAATTGGCTGCTAAAATTTCATTAATTGGAATAGATGGAAAAAACATTGAAACTAAAACAGTAAACAATAACACTGAAGTTAACTTTGATTTAACAAACTTAAATTCAGGAGTTTATTTCTTACATGTTTCTAATGCTAATGGTTTAAGCACTTTTAAGGTGATTAAAAAATAAGTAAAAAAATGATTTTCTGCACTTTTACCTCCAAAAATGTTAATTAGATATTAGAAATGGTTTTGTCCAGAAATTGTGCCTAGAAAACGTAAATCTGGCACCTTTCACAAAAAGTAAGCGTAAAAAAATCAAGTGTTTGAGCGCAGCGAGTTTTGATTTTTTAGCGTCGTTTGTTGAAAGGTAGATGCGTTTTCAAGCACTAGAACTTAGCCGAAGGCGGTCTCAGCGAAGCTACTTTTGGTTCTTTTTGGCAATGAAAAAGAACGAAAAATAGACTTTATAATTTAAGTTGCTTTTTGAGGTAGATATGAGTTCAACCAATAAAAACTAATTTCATGGTTTTAAAATCCCGACTTCGTTTCTAAGTCGGGATTTTTTTGTTCAAAATTTTAAGAAAATTCTTAATTTTACAAGGTGCAAAACATCATTCTCATCGGATTCATGGCTTCAGGTAAATCTACCTTAGGTAAAAAACTTGCCCGAAAATTAAATTTTGAATTCATTGATTCTGACCACGAAATCGAAAAACAAACAGGCAAAAAAATTTCTGAAATTTTTAGCGAACAAGGCGAAAATGCCTTTCGAGAACTGGAAAATCAATTTGTAAAATCTTTAATAGGAAAAACAAACATCGTACTTTCTACAGGTGGAGGTTTACCCTGTTATCACGATAATATTTCTCTGATTAATAATTTAGGTCAAAGTTTTTATCTTAAATTAAGTCCAAAGGAATTGACAAAACGTATTCTAAACGCAAAAACAATTCGTCCACTTGCAAAAGACAAAAGCCCCGAAGAATTATTACTTTTTGTTGAAAATCTCTTAAGTCAAAGAGAAAAATTTTATGCGCAAGCACGACACACATTGACTGGTAAAGAACAAAATGTGAAGTTTATACTTGAAAATTTATAATTAAACCAAAATATTCCCATAATCTTTCTAATTTTGACTTATAATTTTTTTCATGTCAGAATTTCTAAATACTCCCATCGAATTCTTAAAAGGCGTTGGCCCACAAAGAGCCGAACTTCTAAAAAAAGAATTGGGAATATTTACTTTCAGCGATTTACTTGAATATTTTCCCTTTCGCTATGTCGATCGTTCCAATTACAATTTGGTAAGCGAATTGTATCAATTGGATGGACATGCACAGTTAAAAGGATACATCTCTGACATCAAAGAAGTTACAACAGGGAGAACAAAACGTCTGAGTGCAAAATTTCAAGATAAATCTGGCTCCATCGACCTCGTTTGGTTTCAAGGAATCAAATGGATCAAACCAATTCTCAAAACAGGCATCATTTATCAAGTTTACGGGAAAGCCAAACTTTTTGGTAGCTCATTTAATATACCTCATCCTGAAATTCAGGAACTAGACAAAACAGATCCTTTAAAAGGTTTAAAAGCTGTGTATAGATCTACAGAAAAATTGAGTTCCAAAGGCTTACACTCCAAGGGAATTGAAAAATTAACAAGTTCCTTGGTGCAACTGGTGCAAAATCAAATTGCTGAACTATTTCCAGCACATGTGTTAGCTGAATTGAATTTGTTGGATAGAGAAAATGCAATCAAACAAATTCATTATCCACAAAATGAGGAATTAGCAAAAAGAGCAAGTTTTCGTTTGAAATTTGAAGAGTTATTTTTTCTGCAAATGGAATTGTTGTTGCGTAAACAAATTTCCATGGCAAAAACTCCTGGCTATATTTTTGAGGAAGTTGGCTCGGTTTTCATGGATTTTTACAACAATCACCTTCCTTTTGAGTTAACAAATGCCCAAAAACGAGTTATAAAAGAAATTCGTAGCGACTGCAAAAACGGTTTACACATGAATCGTTTGGTGCAAGGCGATGTTGGAAGTGGAAAAACGATGGTCGCGCTTCTTTCCATGCTGATTGCCGTTGGAAATGGTTTTCAAACTGCCATGATGGCGCCCACAGAAATTTTAGCGCAGCAACACTTTGAATCCATACAAGAATTGGTAAAAGGTCTACCCATTCGCGTGGAAAAGCTCTCTGGTTCAAGCAAAAAATCTCAACGAAAAGTACTACTTGAAGCCCTTGCCAATGGCGAAATTCACATTTTAATTGGAACGCATGCCTTAATCGAAGACCCCGTTGTTTTCAAAAATTTAGGCATGGTGGTAATTGATGAACAACATCGTTTTGGTGTGGCGCAACGCTCTAAGTTGTGGAAAAAAAACACCCAAGCACCACATGTTTTGGTGATGACAGCTACTCCAATTCCACGTACCTTGGCAATGACAGTTTATGGAGATTTGGATGTTTCGGTGATCGACGAATTACCTCCAGGAAGAAAACCTATTAAAACCGAACATCGTTTTGAGAATGATCGTGCTTTGGTTTTTGGATTTATGCGCCGCGAAATTGCCCTTGGAAGACAAGTTTACATCGTCTTTCCATTAATTGCTGAATCCGAAACCTTAGATTATCATAATTTACAAGCTGGTTATGAATCAGTTACAAGAGCCTTCCCAATGCCTGAATATCAAGTAAGTATTGTACACGGACAACTAAAACCCGACGTTAAAGAATACGAAATGCGACGTTTTGTGGAAGGTAAAACCCAAATCATGGTTGCGACGACGGTAATCGAAGTTGGAGTAAATGTTCCAAATGCCTCCGTCATGATTATCGAAAGTGCCGAACGATTTGGACTTTCTCAATTACATCAATTACGAGGAAGAGTTGGCCGAGGTGCCGAAAAATCTTATTGCATTTTAATGTCTGGACAAAAGTTATCCAAAGAAAGTAAAAAACGTTTGGAAACCATGGTTCGCACCCAAGACGGATTTGAAATTGCTGAAGTTGATTTAGAATTGCGTGGCCCTGGCGATTTAATGGGAACACAACAAAGTGGAATTTTGGATTTAAAAATTGCCGATTTAACAAAAGATGGTCACATAGTTTCGCTTGCGAGAGAAAAAGCACGTGAAATTTTAGAAAAGGATAGCAATCTAAATTCCCCTGAACATCAACACATTCGCAACAAAATGGTGAAATTATTGAAGGACAAACCTGATTGGGGGAAGATTTCTTAAGTAGACTTTTTTGATAAAGCACTTCAATTTCAAAAATAAACCACAGCAAAACATTTTACAAAAAATGCAAAATTTTCAAGTACACCTTAAAATAATGCATTTTTGTCAAAATTTTCAAATTAAAAAGAATTTATTTATAAAAATGTAAATTATTAAATTAAATTTAAAAAAATAGCAAAAATTACATCATTTTCAATTTAAAAATAAAAAATAGCTATATTTGTAAAAAATTCAAGTATGAATGAGAATTTTAACAAAATCATTCCTTTCAATTTTTGGGAACAAAAGCGTAAAACAGGATTTACACGAAGCATCTATTTAGAATCTCTAAAACAATTTAATGGATCAAAACTAATTCGTGTTTTGTTGGGTCAACGTCGCGTTGGGAAAAGTTTTATTTTAAGGCAATACATCAATGAATTAATTGTAAATGAAGGAGTTAAATCAAAAAATACTTTTTACATAAATAAAGAATTTACAGAATTTGATTTCATAAAAAACTACAAAGACTTAGAAAATCTATTAGCTTTCTACCATAAAAAATTTAAAATAAAAGGAAAGGTTTACCTTTTTATCGATGAAGTACAGCAAATCGAGCAATGGGAAAAAATCATCAATTCCTTATCGCAAGATTACACAAAAGAATATGAAATTTTTATCACTGGATCAAATTCCGACTTGCTTTCGGGCGAACTATCCAGTTTACTTTCAGGAAGATACGTGGAATTTGAAATTCTACCATTTTCCTTTTATGAATATACAGACTTTTTGGATCATGAAAAAAACAGAAAAAATCTGTTGGATTACCTTGCAAGTGGAGCTTTACCAGAACTATTCAACCTAAAAAACAAGGAAAGTAAGATTCATTACATGTCTTCCTTGAAAGACACGATCTTGCTGCGAGACATCATCCAACGCTACCATATAAAGGATGCAGCATTATTGAATGACATTTTCACCTATTTGGTAAATAATATTTCGAATTTAGTGTCAATAACAAACATCATAAACTATTTTAAAAGTAAAAATCGGAAAACAAATTACGAAACCATTTCCAATTACATTTCTTACTTACTGCAAACATTTGTAATTCACCAAGCAGAGCGATTTGACATAAAAGGAAAAGACATTTTATCGGGAAATTCTAAGTTTTACCTGAATGATTTAGCATTTAAAAACCTGCTTTTTCCTTCAATACTGCATGGTTCAGGTTATATTTTAGAAAATTATGTTTACACCGAACTACGTCGTAATGGTTTTCAAATTTTTGTGGGTGCATTTAGAGCTGGAGAGGTAGATTTTGTAGCAACAAAAAACAATAAAACTTTATACATTCAAGTTTGCTTTGATTTCCAAAATCCTGAAACTGCACAACGTGAGTATAAATCTTTACTATCCATCAAGGATAATTATGAAAAATGGATTGTAACAATGGATGAATTGGTTTTACAAGACTATAAAGGAATTAAGCATTGTCAGGCTTGGAAGTTGGAAGAAGAATTGAAAAAGCTTGAGTTGTAAAGATTAGTCTTATTCATAAAAATTAGTGTAAATTTGAGAAATCCGTGGCCAATTCATAACAAAGATATTTCAAAAACTCCAATTCGAAGCTGCTCTCAAAAACAACAAAAAAGTGTGTTCAGAATATTATTTTGTAATCGGATGTATTTTGTTTCACTAAAAACTCAAGCCATTTTCCCAATCAAAAACAAAGCAGGAATCTTTCCTAAATCGTAAGCGAATTAAAAATCATTATTTTAGGTGCTGGAATTGAATAGTTTTCGAAACGCCCAATCTTAGACCAGAACCCTTTGAATATGTAAATGATTCTAAATCGATACCTGAACCAAAAGCGTTATTCTTTATAATCCCATTATTGAGAAAAACTTTAACAAATGAAATATTGAAATTTAATCTTTTGAAAACAGCTTCATATTTGAAAGAAATGAATGGTGCCGCTGAATTTATTAACCTACCACCTAAGTACTTTTGTTGATTAAAATCAAAAGTTGTTCCAGGAAATTCTATCACGTCACCACGAATTGGGCTAAAAACATTAGCACCACAACCTATGGAAATATAATTTTCTTTTAAAAAGCTATTAGGATTCGTAGCAAGAATTTTTCTAGACACAAATAGTGAGATTTGAAGGTTTTTCGTTTGTAAACTTGCTTGTAATGTGCGGTTTGTATCTAAATAACTATCCCCAGTTGATACACCTAATTCACTATACATTTCCCAATTATATAAACCCAATCCAGTTCCAAATAACCATTTACTATCAACTGTGTAAAAATTAAACATCAATTCAGGCTCAAAACACAACTTAGTCTTTTCCCATCTTTTAGGTTCTGTAATCTTGTATATGGCATTTTCATAAATAATAGTTTTATTTCTGATAAACGTTAATTGACCAAATTTAATTCCTGGTTTTATATCCATCAGTAACTGTGCTTGAACATTACCAATAAACAAGCTAGCAAAAATTATAATTAATTTAATTCTCATTTTTATTTTGCTTTGATAAATTTAAAAGTTTTTGAAATCCCAAGTCTTAAACCAGAACCCCTATTTGTTGCTTTGACATCCATACTGGCTCCTCCAGAAGAATTGCTCGTTATACTAAAATCATAATGGTTCGAAAAACCCTGCACGTAATTCAAAAACAGATTAAATAGACCGTTTTCATGCTTTTTACTTCGAAATTGCACTTCATACTTTAAATTCAATACAGGGCTAAATTCACCCCAAATTTTTGATTTCTGATAAACCACATTTTTTTCATATCCAAAACTATCATCCATATAAGTTTCGTAAAATTCTATCTCGTTTTTTGTATTAAAGATAGAAGGTCGATTAATTCCAAAACCAAATGATATTTTACTTTGAAAAAACCTTCCCCATTTATTATCGAGTTTAAATCTCCTTGTTGCATTTAATACAATCTGCTGATGATTATTTACCATTTTTTTTGAAATATATTCAGTGTACAAGGTGTTTGGCTTAGCATCAGGAGAAGATGGATAACCGATTGTAAATGCATTTAATTTACTTAATACCAAATAGCTTGTAAAATCTAAATTCAAATTCCATTTTTTATTCAACTCAAAAAACGCTACATTCATTATAGGCTCCAATCCATACTGATTTCTATTTTGAAAATTTTCATAAGAATAAGAATTTTGAATTTTATTAAAACCATATTCATTGTTTGTTCCATTTGTTAGGATGGCTGAATTCTTTTGAAAACTACTTCCTATAAATTTTAAACCAGGGCTTATTTCAAAAATAAATTTCTGTGCGTGGGTATTTATTCCCAATATAATAAAAACGGAAACAATGCACAGTTTAATAAAATTATTGCTATACATGTTTTCTTATTTTTTTTATGTAAAATGGTTTTGAAATCTGCACACTTAGTGCAGAACCCCTTGTGAAAGCACTTTGGTAATCTAATGGTCCTGCATCAAAAATATCATAGTGACTTAATCTAGCAACTTTGAATATTCCTTGTTGATAATTAAAAGCAAGAGTACAAAAATTTAGACCTCCTTTATTTAAGAATTCAAATTCATTTTTTAAAACCATAAAAGGAAAATTATTAAAGCGTTTGAAACTTTCATAGACAAACTTGCCTTGTGGGTAGTATATCCCTTCAAAAAAATTTATTTTATTTTTAGTAAAACCAATGCCCAAGGAAAAAAAATGCAAGATATTCTTTTTGTTATTTACAAGAAAATTTAGTTTCCTGGTTGCTAACGCATAGATGTTAAAATCAACTGGTCCAATATCGAAATCAATGGTATAACTGCTATTCCCTAAATCAATTATATTTCTATTGACGAACGCTCTATTGTTTTGAGATTCGTCAGCACTTAAAAACATACGGGAACCTAAATAAACCTTACATCCCAATCCAATTCTCCATTTTTCGTTTATTTCATAGAAATCCAGGATCAATTCCAAATCATAATCAGGTTTAAATAATACATTATCAAAAAATCTATTATTAACTGGTTTAAAGCCATTGTGGTAGTTTATTTCATTGTCATAAACAGCCTTTTCAAAGCGTTGAAAAGATAAAAAATTTGATCCCAATATTGGCTTTGCACGTAAAAACCAATGTTGTGAGTAGCATAAACTACTCACAACACAAATTACCATTACAAAACAAAGTTTAATAACCATGATTTATAATTACTTGAAATGCATTTCCTAAAGGGGTAAACATGACCTTGTCTCCAAAAGCCATCAGCTGCCACACACCATCAATTCTTGCATAGGCATTTGCCCCCATAAAATATTTACTTAGTGCCCTAAGTCCTCTGTATGATTGTCCTGTGGCGATACCCACCCCCTCATTATATTGGGATAGTATCAGAAAGAAAATATTTTATTCAAAGAAAATAGCTAAAACAGAAATTTTGAGTTATTTAAAATGGTATAATAATGAAAGGAAACATTCAAGTTTAGGATATTTATCTCCACTTGAATTTGAAATTAAATTTAGAATAAAAAATGTTGCTTAACTTAGTGTCCGAAAAATGTTGGGAAGTTCACAGTGTCGTAACGGTTAGCTCGGTTGGACGAGTTTTTGGGCAAAAGCGATTATGTGCCCGTCATCGTCTGCAAAATAACAAGCTCGATCACCCCAATTTCGATCTTCAATGCCGGAAATCAGTTTGGCCCCCAGCTGAATAGCTCTGTTAAAAGCGGCTTCCAATTCATCCACCAAAAGATACACCTCACAGCGTGGAATTCCAATCCCTTGATCTGGATGAGGTGTTTTGTCGCTTAAAATCTTAGTGATTCCGGAATTAGGCATCAAGCCGAGTTTACAAGATTCCGATAGTTTAAATTCTGTCATTCCAGGGACGTGTAGATCGGCTTTTCGATTTAAAAGACTTTCGTAGAAAAGAGTGCTGGTCTCTTGATTTGTTACGTATAAAATAAACTGCGTGTGAGTAATCATTGCTTTTTTTGTATAGAGCAAATGTTATCATTCGGAGCAAATGGATGTCAGACAACCAAGTATCAACTTCATTCTAACCTAACAACATACTTGATTGCCTGACGTAATCCATCGTTTCATCGAAAACAATTGATCCCTCTAATTTTTGAAAAATGAACCTTCTTCCAGCATTTTTCCATCCTCACTTACCACTCTAAAATGATATAAACCCGATTTGAGAAAGGAAAGATCGCTGTGAAATGTGTTTGGACCTCGTTTGCCATTTTGGTTTCCAACATGGGTTTTGTGGCCCAAATAATTGATGATTTCGACTGAAAAGTCTTGTGAATGATTTAGGTTTACTAAAATCTGAATTTTGTCGTTCACTGGATTGGGGTAAATCGTTGTTTTAGTATTTGCGTGAGTCGCGATGATTATTTTTGAG
>CAZHLZ010000016.1:0-22210 GCA_964532475.1 uncultured Chitinophaga sp. | reverse complement strand
ACATTCAAGTTTTTAACAATTTCATAGTTTATACTCAAACTAGCAATTAAATTTGGGGAAAAAGCGATATCGGTATTTCTGTGTAAGATTGAATCCTGTCCGCCAAGGTCATAATTATCAATAAATTCATAAAATTCTTTCACTTTATTTTGACTTAAACTCAAATTTCCCCTGATTTGAAGTTTGTTATTCAGAAAAAATCTTCCTGCTTCTAATTCAAGACCTGTGCGGAAGCTTTTTTCAACATTTGTTCTAGTGTATCCACCAACATCATTGATTTGTCCAGTTAAAATCAACTGATTATTGTAAGACATTAAATAATAATTCACATTTAAAAAATGTTTGCCTTTAGCTAATCGATATCCTAATTCTAAATTGTTAAGTGTTTCATGTTTTGGTCTTCTTCCAGCTGTATTCTCACGAAAATCGTCTCTCACTGGTTCTCTATTTGCAACAGAAAAGGAACCATACAATTGATTTGTATTATTGATTGTGTACACTAAACCTCCTTTTGGGTTAAAAAAAGTAAATGAAACATTTTGCTTGGTATCAATCAATTCGCCATCATTTTCATCAATTCCTAAGTAAGAATAGTTGATATTTCGTAGTTGCAAATCGGCATATAAATCTAGCTTTTTTATTTTTTTGTTGACTTTAAAATACAAATTCCCATCATTTTTTGTCGCATTGTTGTCGTAATATTTATCACGGATATCACTTTGAGAGGCGAATTCTGCCCAAATTATTTCGCCAAAATGTTTCCCCTTGTACTGATTTATTCCTCCACCAAGAATAAGGTTTAGACCTTTTTTGGAAGTGTAATCTAAAGAAAATACTCCGCCGTAAAAATCATTATCCAACCACCTTCTTCGAATTAAATCAGTAGTATTTATCGTGTCACCACCAATATAAATCGGAATTAAACCATAGGTTTCGAAATCATCATTTTGACGAAATTGCTCATAATATCCTTCACCATGCGTATAATGCGCCGCTAAATTCAATTTTAAAAATGGATTAAAATTATAGTTATAAAGTAGTTGATAGTGAGACTGCGTGTAATTATCTACTTCATTTTCATACTGATATAAATTGTATTTTCGGTTTTCAGAAGAAAATAGATTGGCAGAATCTTGAGCATTTTGATACATTCCACCAGGATAATAATTGTTATAAAAATGATTTAAAAGCGAATCATTATTTCCTTTAAGTTTTGCTTCCGGAACCCCATACCACGCTTGATAAGTTATTTCTTTTCCAGAAAACATATTGAATTTTAATAGTGATTTTTTTCCTAAATAAGCCCCCGATAAAAAATAAGATTTTAAGTTCGAAGAGGCGCGATCAATGTATCCATCGGAGCCAATTTGAGAAAGCCTCATGTCAAAAGAATATTTTGAATTTATTAAACCAGTACCAGCTTTCAGAGAGTTTTTGTAGGTGTTGAAAGAGCCAAAAGAATTATCAATTTCGGCGTATGCACTGTGATTAACTTGGTCAGTTTGCATATTGATACTTGCTCCAAAGGCAGCTGCACCGTTTGTGGATGTTCCAACTCCGCGTTGCACTTGAATGGAATTTACAGAACTAGAAAAATCAGGCATATTTACCCAAAAAACTCCATGGGATTCTGAATCATTGATCGGAATTCCGTTGATAGTTACATTTGTTCTAGTTGGGTCAACACCACGAATTCGAACACCCGTATAACCTACTCCAGCTCCAGCATCCGAACTTACAACCGTTGAGGGAGTTGATTCCAAGAAATAGGGTAAATCTTGCGCAAAATTTTGACTTTGAAGTTCTTTTTTGCTCAAGGTTGAAAATGTTGTGGGAGAACCAGTTTTTGCACGTGTTGTATTGACAAAGACCTCTTCTACATTTTGCATTGTTTTTGGGTAGGTGAATTGTAGGTCTAATTGATCTAATTCTAGTTCCAAATTTTGGAGAAACATACTTTTACTAACATTGATTTTAACTTCAATTTTTTTGAAGCCAATGTTTTCACATTCCAAAATAATTTCACCATTTGGAATGTTTTTGAATTCATAATTACCGTCTGCATCAGAAAGGGTTCCCATATTCAAACTCTTAATACTAATCCTAGCAAATGGAATAGCTTCCTTATTTGACTTATTTATCACCTTTCCTCTTAACGCATTTTGTGCTGAAATTTGATTAAATCCCATTAAAAATAATAAGGCAATACAAATAAAAATTTTTTTGTGATTTTTTTGTGATCTTGTTTTCATTTTTTACAATAAATTACAAGAATCAGGGGCTAATTCTATTGATTAATAATTAGCAAATTTCAATTAAAAACTTTCGTGCGACGTCAAACACTTGGCTTTTAACTTATCTTCATTTCCAACGCAGGCATTATCCTGATCTGGTCAATGGGTATAATCTCAGTCTCGAATTTCGAAACACCCCTATGAGATGCGACAAAATTACGAATAAAATTTAATTGTAAAACTTAACCGGTAACTAATTTTGAAAAAAGATCTAATAAATTAGGCATTTCTGCATGCTCTTCTGGGATTTTCACTTGAACTTCATCTGAATTAATCTCCTTGATTACCTTAGTTTTGACCTCCTTCGTTTTAAGCTCTTCAGATATTTTAGTTGCAAGATCCTTTACCTCAGATTTCACCACCTTAAACTGTTTTTCATTCAATGAATTTATGCGTGAAATCAGTTCTTTGGAGGATATTTTTTTATTATCAAATGCCACTTTTATGTTGTTTGTTGCTCGATCATCCTCGTAATTAACCTCACAAGACTGGACAGCATCTGTACTCAACATTTCTTTCCGAATACTCGCCCCACAACCCATTTTACAAACCATTCCACTCACTTCTGCATCCAACATCTTGTTTGCAACAACTTGATTTGTCTTTACAACAATTTTCGTTTTTGAAATTGTTTTAGTTTCTTTTTTTTCGGAACAAGATGCGAAAATCAAGGTAGAACAAGCAACTAAACTAAGGTATTTGAACATAAAATCAGATTTATGGTCAAAAATAATTATAATTTTTATCCAAACTTCAAAATAAATGTTAAACTTGTATATTATTTTTCAACAATGAAACACAACATTCTTCTTCTTGTTTTTGCTTGCTTTCTTGGAAATATAGTAGGTCAAACCTCCTTTCAAGTGCGTGATTTTCAGACAGAAGAGATTATCCCTTTTGTGAAAATAATTCCTGAAACTGGAAATCCAAAAATTGCTGATTTAGATGGCCGATTTCAATTGGAGAAAAGTGTAAATTCATTTAAAACCAAAGCTTTTTCCTACAAGGATTCACTGTTTTTTATTGCTGATTTCCAAAATTCAGAAAATATAATTTACTTGAAAGCCTCTGTTTTACAAATACAAGAAATGACAGCGCAAGCAGGTGAAAATCCAGCACATAGAATCATAAATTTGGCCATCGAAAACCGAAAAAAAAATAGTCCAACTGAAAATAATGCTTTTACCTATGAATCATACAGTAAAATGATTTTGATGGTGGACCCGCACTCCATCGATTCTTTGCGACAAAACCCAAACGATACGACATTTTTGAAGGCTTCCAAGTTCATCGATAGCATGTATTTATTTTTGGTTGAAAGTACGAGCGACCGAAAATTCCTTCCACCCTATAAAAACAAAGAAATCATAAAATCTTACAAGGTTTCAGGTTTCAGTGATCCGATGTTTGCTACAATTTTTAACGAAATGCAATCCTTTAGTTTTTATGAAAATCAATTCTCCATTTTGGATAAATCGTACATCAATCCTATTGCTTTTGGTGGCACAAATCGCTATCTTTTCATCATCGAGGACACTACGGTTTTGGGGAAAGATACCACATTTACTATTTCATTTCGACCGTTCAAAGGCAAAAATTTTGATGGGCTCAAAGGACAACTTTTTATCAACACAAATGGATTTGCGGTGGAAAAAGTTATTGCAGAACCGTTTGAAAGTGACACTGTTTTTGGAATAAAAATCATTCAAGAATATGAATTTATTCAAGCAAAAAAATGGTTTCCAGTGAAATTGAGTACTGAATTTGAAATTAAAAACATGCCAATTTTCGTTGGAAATAAAAAAACAAGTCTTTTTGGAAAAGGAAACACCTATATTTCATCTATAAATTTATCTCCAAACTTGAGCAGGAAAGATTTTGATCAAATTGATATTGAAACAGCTGTTGGAGCTGAAGCAAAAAGTGAAAAGGACTGGGATTCACTGCGGAAATTTGACTTAACATGGCAAGAAAAAAACACGTATAAAACCATTGATTCCTTGTCCAAAGAAGCAAAATTTGATAAGTATTTGAGAATCGCAAAAATTCTAAGCACAGGAAAAATCCCCATGGGTAAATTTAACGCAAATTTAGATAAAATATTGGCTTACAATGGCTTTGAAGGAACACGCTTGGGTTTTGGTCTCGAGACCTCAGACAAAATAATGAAACGAATTACCATCGGAGGATATGTTGGATATGGCTTCAAAGACAAAGCCTTCAAATATGGAGGGAATTCAAGAATCAACCTGCATAGAAAAAGAAATGTTTTTCTGAATTTGAACTACAATTACGATGTATTTGAGCGTGGAGGGAATTTTTTTCATAAAAACATCCATCAGTTTAATGCAAGTGAAAGCATTAGGAAAATCTATATTAAAAACATGGATTACAAGCAAATCGCTGAAATTGAACTCAATGGATATTTAGTCCCAAGAATTAGAATGACCCTTTTCACTAATTATCAACGTGTTTTTTTGAGTGAAGGATATCAATTTGAAAGTGAAAATCCCGCGCTTAATTTGAATAATAAATTTGATATTTTTGAGGCAGGGGTAGAGTTTTCTTGGCAATTCAAGGAGAAAATCATGCAAATTGGTTATGAACGAAAATCCTTGGGTTCAAAGTTCCCAATTTTAACATTCAAAGCGGTAAAAGGAACGAAAGGAATTTTTGATTCTGAATTAGATTATTACCGCTTTCATTCAAATATTTATCAAGACATTTCACTTCTTGGAATTGGTAAATTTCAATATTCCCTAAGCGCTTCTAAAACACTCGGAGAGGTACCTCTATTCTTGATGCATAATGCAATCGGGACAAATGGTAAAGCACGAATTTCGGTGGCAAACACCTTTGAAACCATGCTTCCTTCAAGCTTTTATGCCGATGAAATTTTGACATGTTTCACAAAACTTACTTTCCTAGCTAAGAAAACAAAATTTAAGTGGTTTAAACCACAATTTAGTTTACATCATGCTATTGGATTTGGAAAAATGAGTCAAAAAAACACACATATTTTAAATGGAATTGCCGGAAATTTCCAAAGTTTAGAAAAAGGCTATTTTGAAGGAGGAATCCTGCTTGATAAAATCTATATCTCAGGATTTTCAGCACTTGGAGTTGGTGTTTTTACAAATTATGGGGCTTATTCCTTACCACAATTCGAGAAAAACCTGGTTTTTAAATTGAGTCTAAGCACTTCATTTTAATTTGAATGAAATTCGTCTAACATTTTCTTTTATTAATCTAATTTTCAGACACTTTAAGAATTCTTTAAATAAAATTAACGCCATTTACTTGAAAAGAAATGCAATTCTTCGTAATTTTGTAGCTATACACAATAGAATATGAAGCAGGAGGCAAGATTAACAACAGAGGAAAAGGCTTTAAAAATAAATTTAACAGGGGACATTTATGGTTGCTTTGCAGAGATTGGTGCAGGTCAAGAAGTAGCAGCAAATTTTTTTAAAGCTGGAGGGAGTTCAGGAACAATCGCTTACACGCAATCTGCGTATGACATGAAAGTTTCTGATGCGATGTATGGTCCTGCTACCCGTTATGTATGTGAAGAACGATTAATCACCATGCTTACAACTGAATTTGAAACTATGAAATTCAGATTGCCTGAAAAGCAAAAAGCATCTCGTTTTTTCGCATTTTGCAACACAGTTGAATCTTTAAATTATCATAAAACGAACCAAGGTCAAGGTTGGATTGGTGTTCGTTTTCAAAATAAAATTGGAGAGGAAGCAAATGATGTAATTATTCACATTAAATTGCATGATAATAGTCACAAAGCGCAACAAGAAGCAATCGGGATTTTGGGTGTAAACCTTGTCCATGCATGCTACTTTTTAAACGAATCAATTGAAAGTTTTTTCACTGGTTTGGTTGAGCGCATACCAAGAGATAGAATGGAAATTGACATGATTCGCGTTTCTGGTCCAACTTTTGCAAAAATTGATAACAGAATTATCGCCTTGCAATTAGTGAAACGAGGATTGACAGATGCAACCATGTTTGATTTGTGTGGCAATGTTTTGCAGCCTTCTACAGCTCTTTACAAAAAGAATATTCTGTTGATGCGTGGTCGTTTTCGTCCAGTTACAAAAGTTCATATCGATATGATTGAGCGCGGAAAAAAACAATTCATGAAAGAAAATGGTGTTAAAGAAGAAAATGTTGAAGTTATTTTCGAATTAACATTAAAAGACTTAACTGCTGACGGAAAAATTTCAGTTCGCGATTTTGTTGATCGAGCAGAATTGTTGGGCTCACTTGGGTATACCGTAATGATTTCCAACTACTTAAAACACTATAAAATGGTTGATTACTTGGCAACAATTGCTAAAGGTCAGTTGCTAGGAGTGATTTTAGGAGTTTACAATTTACATACCATCTTTGACGAACGTTATTACGATAATTTGCCAGGAGGATTATTGGAAGCCTTCGGAAGAGGTTTTGGACAGAACATAAAAATGTTTGTTTACCCAGCAAATGACGTTGAAACGGGTGAATTATATACTTTAGAAAACTTCGTTATTCCAAAACATCTAAACGGATTAAGACAATTTTTAATTGACAACAATAAATTGGAGGCATTTGAGGATTACGACAAACGTTTACTGCATATTCTTTCTGACGATGTATTGTCTAAAATCAAAGTTGGCGCAAGTTCTTGGGAAGAAGATGTTCCCGAAGAAGTGGTGAAAGCAATTAAATTTTTAGGACTTTTCGGATACGTTAAAAAGGAAGACACGGTTTCTTGCTAAGTAGATTTTTTTTGGAATTCATTGGATTTAAAGTATATTTTAGTAAGTTTGTCATTAGAAATTGGAATTGAATGTCAAAAATAAAAAACGCTTTAATCAGGTATCGAATCATTGACAAATGTCTTCGAAATCCAAACAAACCGTATCCCACAAAACCAGAATTAAGAAAAGCTTGTGAGGAAAATTTATATGGAACAGATGAAGGTTTTAACATTTGTGATTCCACGATTGAAAAGGACCTTAATGCCATGCGCGGTGAACATGATGCCCCAATTAAATACAGCAAAAAGTTTCATGGCTATTATTACACCGACGATAATTACACCATCAATGACATTCCTCTAACAGAATCGGATTTGGAGGCAATTAAATTTGCAGCAAATACCTTAATTCAATTTAAGGACGTGGATATGTTTAAACAATTTGGTTTTGCCATCGATAAGATTTTTGACCGCGTAAATATCTCTGAAAATCCACAAGAAAAAGAGATTTCTCATTTGGTGCAATTTGAAACCGCAATTTCGATGCGCGGAAACGAATATTTGGCTCCAATTTTGGCTGCAATAAAACAAAAACAAATCGTTCAATTCGACTATGAAAGTTTTCAAACAGCAAAAAAGAAACCTCGTCGAGTTGTACCATTACTATTAAAAGAATACAGAAATCGCTGGTACACAATCACCTACGACTGCATCAAGGACACATTAATAACTTATGCTTTAGAGCGAATCGAAAATTTCGAAGAAACACCAGAATTTTTTAATCTAAATATTGATTTTGATGCAAACAAGTTTTTCAAAAATGCCATTGGAATCACTGCAAATGACTCCGAACCAGAAAAAATAATTTTCAAAGCGAGCAACATTGCCTCTAAATACATCGAATCACAACCATTTCACAGCAGTCAAGAAATAGTTAAAGAGGGGAAAAATAAAACAACTTTCTCACTTCAAGTAATTATTTCTGAGGAATTAATCCGCTCCATAATGAGTTTTGGTGGTGAAATTGAAGTCATTGAACCACTTACCCTACGCACAACTATTATTAAACGTCTAAGTGAAATGTGCGTAAATTACAACATTGCATAATCATAAAAATTAGGCTGCGTCGATAAATCGAAACTGTCTTCGTTTTCAAGTTGGCTTATTTTTTTTCATTTTCGTTCGTAAAAACAAGAGCTCCTTCTAGTTGCTTTGTTTTTCCGAGAAAATTTCAAAAAATCGCACCAAGCTTTTCAACTCCGCCAGCGCAGAAGTTCAAAGCTAAAACACAATTTATTTTGATAAATTCTAGTGACTTACTTTCTTGTAAATCAATTTTTCTGACCTTCCTTTTTTGAAAATCTTATTGCTAACCATGTTGTTTTTTCGCAACGCTTTTTGGTCTTCAGGACTCAAATGGATAACATCTTGGCATTCACTTGAACAGCAATTTTCAAATTTTTCTTTGCAAGAATCGCACTGAATAAATAACAAATGACAGCCATCGTTAGCACAATTCGTGTGTGTATCAAACGGTTCGCCACATTGATGACATTGCGACACAACATCGTCTGAAATTCGTTCACCACGTCTTTCATCAAATACAAAATTTTTGCCTATGAATTTATTCTCAATACCTAAATCTGCACAATCATTCGCGTATTTAATGATTCCACCTTCTAATTGATGCACATTTTTAAAACCTCTATGCTTGTACCAAGCAGAAGCTTTTTCGCAACGAATTCCACCAGTGCAATACATCACAATGTTTTTGTCCTCATTTCCTTTTAAGTAATTTTCTTCAATCAAAGGCAAAGATTCACGAAAGGTATCCACGTCAGGAGTAATTGCTCCTTTGAAAAAACCAACCTCACTTTCATAATGATTTCTAAAATCTATCAAAATGGTGTTTGGATCATCCGTTAATTGATTAAATTCTTGCGCAGAAAGGTGAATTCCTTTATTTCGGACATCAAATGTAGTATCGTTTAATCCATCCGCTAAAATTTTATCACGCACTTTCACTTTTAACTTCAAAAATGGAAATTGCACTCCACCCGTTTCAACGGCGATATTTAAACGTATTCCATTCAAGAAATCAATCTCATACAATTCATTCCGAAATTGTTCAAAAAACGGAATTGGAACCGACATTTGCGCATTTATTCCTTCATGTGCGACATAAATTCGACCGACAATGTTGAGTTTTGACCACATTTGAAACAAGTGATCTCTGAATAAACGAGGATTTCCGATGGTGGCATATTGATAGAAGGAAACGGTCACAAACTCGAAACCACTTTCATTCAATTGCTTCACTAAATCCTCTTTACTTAATGTATTCCACAGTTGCATGCTATGTATATTTTTAAATTAAAGAGTTACAAAGGTAAAAAGAAAAGATTAAATTATCAATCCACAATATTAGTTCTTAAAACATTATTAGATCTCAACATTACTTTTTTTTCTAAAAGAAGTTATGAAATGATAAAACCACTGAGATAGTAAGAAATAGAAAGAAACATACAAAACCTCTTACTTATCTTTCTTCTCTTAGTGGTGAAAGAAAATGGAAAAAAATATTGAGGAAATTTACGCTTAATAATAAATTACACCGCTTAATAAGTTTGCTTTTTTTAGTGTGTTTTTAAAATATCTTTGTATTTTTAAAAAATATGATTAAAACAATAATTGTTGATGATGAACCTACAGCACAAGAGGTACTAAATGAATTAATTGCAAAATACGTTAAAGATAAAATTGAAATAATTGGAATATGTGCAACTATTGATGAAGCTATTGAATTATTATTTAAAAACAATGATATTCAATTAATTTTTTTAGACGTGCAACTTGGTCAAGGACGAACAGGTTTTGAATTGTTTAACTATTTGAATCCTAGGAAGCAAACTGTAATTTTTACAACCGCTTTTGAAAAACATGCAATTCAAGCTTTAAAATTGAATGCAATTGATTATTTGTTAAAACCAATTCACTTTCCAGACTTAATTTTAGCTGTAAATAAAGCCTTTGAAACTATTAATTCTAAGGCAAACTCTATATATTTAGAAACAATATACAACGAACTAAAAAATCACAATCAAGATTTAAAATTCAATAAATTAGCGGTTTTAAAGGGTGATGAATATTCATTTATTCCTTTTGCTCAGATTAATTATTTAGAAGGTGATGGAAATTACACAAAAATACATACCTTAGATGGAACAAAATACCAAACACCCAAAACGCTAAAATCGTATGAAGATATTTTACCGAAGGAACTTTTTTATAGAATTCATAAATCTTATTTAATTAACTTAAATTGCATAACTAAATATAATCGAATTGATGGAAATATCGTGTACTTACAAAATAACATTCCCCTCACTGTATCAAAACGTAAAGCAGACGATTTTTTACGCACTATTAAGTTTGGTGCTACTGATTCAATCTGATTCTTTATTTGCACAGAATTACGATTACCGGCAAATTACAACATCTGATGGTCTACCCTCTTCTACGATTACAGGAATTACAAAAGATAAAAATGGCATTATTTGGATAGGAACTGAAAAAGGTTTATGTTACATTTCAAACGGAAAAATTAAGCTTTTCAAAGGTTTACCTGATGAAGGGGTAATGTCTATTTTCGCGAGTTCAGATGGTTCATTATGGGTTAGTTTTGGAGTAAAGCATTTTTTAGTAAAAATAAAGAATGGAAAGATTACCTCGTTTGCAAAAGAAAAAGAGGCGATTAAAAATGGAACAGTTTTATCATTTTTTGAGCATAAAAAACATATTTATTTAGCTCAAAATGATGGTATTACAGTTATTTCACCCGAAGAAAAGTTCAAACCCTTGAAAAACAAAATCGTCTCCGACACCATGATGTCTTATTGGACTGTTGATTTTTTCACATATAACAATAAGGTTTATGCTTCAAGTGTGCTTCGTGGGGTAAATGAAATTCTTATCCAAAAAAACGATGTCTTGTTTAAAAATATCTACAAAGGTGAATTTTTATATGGTTCAACTTGTGTAAACAATAATTTAATTTTGAGTTTTGACCCTATTGCCAAATTGTTTGATGCAAATAAATTTTTGAGTAGGAAAAATCAAACTCCGATAAAAAATGTCTCATCACGACGACCTGCCACTTTTGTTAAAGACAAAAGCAATAATCTTTTTGTTGGATGTTACAATATAAATTTTGGTAATCACGGTTTGATCAAACTAAACTCAAATTTTAAGGAAGAACTTATTTTACCAGAAGTTGTTCCAGGTCAAGAATTGTATTTTGATGAAGCGAATAATGACATCTATTTTGGAACGGGATTTGGTGTTTATATCGTAAATGCGTCTTTGTATGCAAAATATTACAATTACAAAGGTGAATTAACTAAGAAACCATTCTTCTCTACTTACCCTGCTCAAAATGGAGTTGTTGCATTAAATGAAGATGGACTTTTTTTCTACGACGAATCCAAATCTCCACGCAAACAAATTTCTCAGAATCAACTTCTAACTTTTGCTAATAAATCTCAAAAAAATGCAAGCAATTTATTCAAAAAAAATCAAAATATAACAGCATTTAAGAGCATATATTTTGATGATTTACTATTAGAAAGTAATAAGTGGATAATTCTGAGTAACATAGGTTTTTTTATTGTAAATAAGCAATTTACTATCGAAGATTTCATTCCAATTCCCGCCTCCAGCGTAAAATTCATGAATAATGGAGATTTATTATTTGATCAATATAGATTAAGCTTAATACACCTTAGGAACAAACCAAATAAAGAAATTTTGTACGATTGTTTTCGAGATGAAAAAATTGTATTAAAACATGTTGTAGGAATTGAATTTTTTGGACAAAAACAGATTGTAGTATCTGAAAATCAAGGTGTTTTTAGCTATGTCAAAAATAAGCTTAAACCAGTAAAACTTGAAAATTTAGAATCAGATGTTTACAGAAGTACTTCTTTTCAAAATAGATATTTGGTAATTTCTAACGTTAATGGAGATATTTTGCTTTATGACAGTGAACACAATTTCAAATTGGTAAAAACCATTCAAAAATCAAGTTTTAATAATGAATCGATTGTTGATTTAAAAGGGAATGAAAAATATCTTGTTTTTGTTACTGCCAAAAGAACTTATTTTTGGGATGGTAATACACTTAAAAGCTATAATGATTACCAAAATGGCACAGATGTTTTTAATCGAGTAAATTTGAATGGAAATAATCTTAGTATTTATTCACAAAACATTATTTACGGAATTGAAATTGGTAAATTGTTGAAGGAGTTAGATAAAAAAATCGTCTTTAATGTTACCAATAAAATTACGAAAACAAATGAAGCGGTTTTTAATTCATCAAAGCAGTTTTTTGCTAAAAACAAGAATATAACTTTGCAATTTAACCATTACAATGAATTGAACACCGATGTTCTAAAATCTTATTATCGCATCAATGAAAATGATTGGGTTGAGCTGGAACAAAGTGGCAAGATTTACTTACAAAATTTAGATTTCGGAAATACAGAAGTTACTTTTAAAGTTTTGGATAAAAGATTGGGCAAAGTTGTTTGGTTACAAAGTTATATTGTCACTAATCCTGCACCCTGGTACTTAAGTATTGTAGCAATTTTTCTGTATTTTACCTTGTTTTCATTGGGTCTTATTTTTGCTACTCGTTATTTTATTTTGAAATCTAAACAAAAAGAAATTGAACGCTTAACTTTAAAAAATAGATTGAATGAGCTGCAAATGGAAGCTTTACAATCTCAAATGAATCCTCATTTTGTATTTAATGCCTTAAATTCTGTTCAAAAATTCATATTAAATATTGATCCAGAAAAAGCCCTGTTATTTTTAAATCAATTTAGTGTTTTAATTAGAAAAGTGCTTGATTATTCTAGCTTAAAATCAATTACCGTTGAAGAGGAATTGGAATTTATCGACTTATATGTGGCTATAGAAAACCAGCGCTTTCAAGGTTTAATATCTTTTGAACAAGAAGTAGATTGTGATGAATTAATTTCTATTCCTCCTTTATTAATACAACCTTTGATTGAAAATGCGATCATTTACGGCTTTAGAAATCAAGAGGGACAAATGCATATTTATTTTTCCATCAAACAGGAAGAAAATGAACTTCGGATTGAAATCAGAAATGAAATAAATCCTGAAATGCTTAAAAACCACAATTACCAATCAAAATCTACAGAAATTATTCAAAAGCGATTGGCCTTATATGCTGCCAATGCATCCATAAAAACTGCTATCGACAAGCAATTTTTTATTGCCACAATTTCACTACCTCTTAACGTATAATAAGAGATTAGACCGTTAAATTTCTATTACCAACGAAAGATAAATCGTGTAAAAAGCTGATTTTATTGTATTTATATTTGTACTAAACAACAAATTTATAAATATGGAAAATGGAATAAAATTTAAGATGCACCCGATTTTGAAAGTAAGAATAATTTATTTTTTCTTCAACAACTCATTGTACTCTTCCAAAAGTGTGTAATATTTTTCACGCCAATAATTTGCATCTTGTTTCGCATAAGTAATAGGAGGCTCAGAAGCCATTGAATTCATTGAATTAATTTCATCCGTAAAATCATGATGCAGAATTTTACCTATTGCTACAATTGTTTCAAAGGGAACATTAGGGTTTTCAAACATCAAGTACATCCAGCGACGACTTTTACCTAATTTTTCTGCAATTTTTGAAATAGCCAAACCACTGTTTCTCACTGCCTGCTCAATAATTTCTCCTCTGTGTTTCATAGTACACAAAATTGATACAAGCTGCGAGAAAATAAATTTACAATTATTACACAATTATGAGAAATAAATATATATTTGTGAGAAATTTTCATTACTAAACTTAATTTACCATGAAGAAAGTCTACATTTTTTGGTTGTTATAATTGAATTTAGTCAAATTGCAAAAAACTAAATGGAGTTCAGAAACCATTCAAACGAGGTCTAACCGAAAAACCTGAGGAGTAGGAAAATTAAAATTTTGATAAATGAAAAAAATAATATTAATTCTTTCGATAATTATTAATCTAAATACGTTTTCACAGAATATTTTAACATACGCAGGAAATGGAAATGTTGGCTATTCTGGCGATGGTGGGCAGGCAACGAATGCACAAATTAATATGACCAATGGTTTGAAATTTGATGACAATGGAAATTTATACATTGCCGATCAGTTTAATCATGTAATAAGGAAAGTTGACACAGATGGAGTAATAACAACGATTGCAGGAAATGGGATTTCAGGGTTTTCTGGCGATGGTGGTTTAGCTGTTAATGCACAAATTGCATCACCTATTGGGGTTGCAATTGATAATTTGGGTAATATCTATTTTTGTGATTATTTGAATCAAAGAATTCGAAAAATTAATTCAGAGGGTATCATTTCAACAATTGCAGGAAATGGTGTTGCTGGTTTCTCAGGAGATGGCACCTCTGCAGCAAGTGCACAAATTAATTTGCCGCAAGGAATAACATCTGATGATAGTGGGAACATTTATTTTGCTGATCGTGCTAATAATCGAATAAGAAAAATAAGTTCCAATGGCATCATTTCAACCTATGCTGGTACCGGAATTGAAGGTTTTTCAGGGGATGGAAGTGCAGCAACATCTGCTCAAATAAATTATCCAATTCATCCTACAATTGATCAAAATGGAAATTTATTTTTCTGTGATGCTGTAAATCAAAGAGTTAGAAAAATTGATGCTAATGGAATAATATCTACTATTGCTGGAAATGGTATTGCTGGTTTTACTGGAGATGGTGCTAATGCCGCCAGTGCACAAATAAATTCTCCTCAGGGGTTAGAAATCGATTCACAAGGAAATCTATATATTGCAGATAATGCAAATAATCGTATAAGAAAAATAAACTCAAATGGAATAATTTCAACAATAGCTGGTAATGGAGTTGCGGGTTTTACTGGAGATGGAGCCTTAGCTGTTAATGCACAAATAAATTATCCACGTGGCGTTGCAATAAAAAATGATGGAGGGATATATTTTGGAGATGGAAATAATTTCAGAATAAGAGCAATTCAAAGCACAAGTGATTTAGTTGAAAATCAACAACATCAATTATCAGTCTCTTCATTTCCAAATCCATTTTCTTTAAACACAACAATTGAATTTCATTTAACAAAAACCGCACAAGTAAGGTTAGAAATCTATGACTTTTTTGGAACTAAAGTAAGTGATTTAATCGATAAAAACCTAAGTTCAGGAATGTACACTACTATTTTTAATGCAGAAAAACTACCAAATGGAGTGTATGTCTCAAAATTAGTTGTCGATGGAAAAACTGTTTTTGGAAAGTTGGTATTGATGAGATAAAAAGATAGGTGGAGTTCAGAAGCCATCCAAACAAGGACTGCAAGAAAACTTTAAGATTAGAAAAATCAAAATTTAATATATGAGAAAAATTCTTTCACTTTTAGCTATTTCAATAGCATTTTACAATATTGCTCAAACAGATGCAGTTTTTACACCTGGTTATTATGTAGTTAATTCTAATGCAGATTATAGTGTACTTTATTCAAACCAATTTGACATTGATGAAATAGAAGGTATTTCAAATATAATTAGAACATTTAATCAAATTCAAATAAATAAAATAAAATCAGTTGATATGCCTGAATGGGAAAATTTTGAAGCTGAATTTTATCAAAAAAAGGTTTTAAGTATGGATGGAGATGGCGGGTATTATTATTTAGTTGATCTAGAATATTCTTCGGATAACAATAATTATATTTTAAATAAAGGTGAAGTACTTAATGTTTATGAATATAATAATAACATGTTTTATTGTAACACATTAAATGGATCAAAATTAATATTAAAGGGACAAAATTCATTATCAAAAGTATTAAAGGGAGCTGGTATTGGAAAGATAATAGAGCAAATAGATTTAATTGATGGAAGTACAATTAATGAAGGAAAGTATTACTGGATAATCAGTCAAAATGTTGCAAATGCCTCAGTTAAAATTCAGATTGAAGATGGTAAGACAATAGACGTACCACAATCAAAAATTTCGTTTTATAGTACTGAATTAAAAAAGAAAGTTAATGACTTAAAATTTACAAAAGTTGAGTAATATGGAAATAAATAATTTTAGATATTTTACAGAAATAGGGATAAACCAAATAGTTGAAAAATACAAAAAGTTGGAAAAAAATTCATTTGTTTTCAATGAAAAAGGGGATAAATGTAAATTGGATTTTATAGATAAACAAAAAACAAATTTTGAAAATTCGTACTACGCAGTATTTCATTTTGAAAACATTGTTAGTCTAAATATTCATGATTTTATGAAATATAATCCAGAAATCGAATATGATTTTGAAGAATTTGAAACAAAAGTTGAAAAGATATGAAGTATTTTATTATCAATGACAACAACCAACTTGGGCCATTTTCTCATGAAGATTTGCCAATAGACAAAATTACCAAAGACACCTTGGTTTGGTATGAAGGTCTCGCAGATTGGTCAAAAGCTTCTGAATTGGAAGAATTAAATCATTTATTTGCCGTAAAAACAAATATACCTCCTCCAATACCGAAAACAGTTGAACAAACTCCACCGCCAGCTCCACAAAATAATCGTGAGCCAAATGGAACCAAAAATGAGCCAAAGGAAGTAATATCTTATGGGAAAAGTAACAAAAAAAGGTTACTCATCCTTTCTAGTATATCATTTTTAGTTGTTGCAGGGTTGGTGCTTTGGTATTTGAATTCTAATGGAGTTGTAAATGATGAAGCTGATAATTCTAATCAATTTGAACAGAATGATTATTCTGAGAATCAAGAAAACTCAAGTAATGATGGTCAAAATGCACATCAAGATGTTTCTGAATCAAATAATTCTTCAAATAATAGTTCAAATAATTCTTCAAATCAGACATATTCACCGCCACCACCGCAAGAAAGAAGCGACGAGGATATTGAAAATGAAATGGTTGATAAAGAATTTAATAATCCGAAAAAATATATTCAAGTCGATTGTAACTATAAAGTAAACTTAGCCGCAAATACAATAATTAGTGGAGATATTTTTAATAATGCATTACGAGTATCTTATAGAAATATTAGCATTAAAGTTTCAGTTTATTCTAAAACTGATTATTTACTTGGTGAAGAAACCTTTACAGTTTTAGTAAAATTGAACCCTGGAGGACATACAACATTTAAACACAAAATTGAAGGTTGGTGGGCTAAAGTGGATCATTTTACTGCCAAAGTAATATCCGCTGAAAGTATTTATTAATCTACAAAACTAATTTATTATGAGATATACTTTAAATTTACTTTTTGTCCTTTTCATTTCTTTTGGATGCTCAACCGCTGAAAAAAATGAGAAAAAAGAAAAGGAATTTCCTTCAAATGAAAACCTGCTTAAGGATATTTTAAAAGGAAAATATGACAAAAAAACAGAAGCTGTACTTTGGAAACCAAATTCAAAAGACACGATTAATGCTTCAGACGATGGCTTTTGCCATACAAATATTGATGAGGTGCTTTTTTTTGAAGAAAATGAGGTAGAAAGTGCTCTCGTTATATTAAGAACAATTGAGTTTTCAAATGGAATGGAAAATGATTGTGCTGGATGTGCACCAATAATTGGTTTAGCATTGTATCAAAAATCAGACTCAAATTGGGAATTGAAATTCGCAAAACCAAACGTATGCACTTATGGGCAAGCTGGCATGGTTCCGAATAAAAAAATAATCAATTTAGGTGGCAATCTAAATGTTTTATCATTGAAAGAAGAACCATTTCAAGATTATGGAAGGGAAGTTTTTATTTCCTTAGAGAACGGATTTACGGAGATTTTCAATTTTGAACATTCAATTGGTGGTGAACAATTCACCGAAACAAAGCTTGAAATTATGAAAGACTCTAAAAATAGCGATGGGAATTTTGATTTGAAATTAAGTTCAATGATTGTTGATCCTATGGCTGATCCAGTTAAAGAATTAAAAAATCAAAATGTTAGAGAATTTCGATTTGATAAAGTTAAACGTAAATATGTTGTTAAATGAAATTAGTTATATTATCATGTTCTTTTGTTTTATTTTTTGAATTTTCCTTCAATCAAATAGCACAAAGCGGTCATTTTATTTTAGAGAAAATGGACAAGGCAGTATTTATTGAGAATAATAAACAAACATTGTTTGAAAAAAGTATGAAGCAAAATTCTTTTATAAGTTGCAAAAAAAATAGATTACTACAACAAAACAAACATTTCACTATACTGAAAGCAACTTCTCAAACATGGACTGCTGGTGTGCACGGAGGAGGAAGTGGCACAGAGTACTTCTTCAAAATAATAGTAAATTCAAAAAAGGAATTAAAATTTGATTTTGCTTGGATTAATAATATAAAGTATGAAATTTTTCTCGCAAAAGAGTCTCCTTTTATTTCAGAAGCACCAATTAAATTGGACAAGGGTGATACTATTACTTTAAGAGTTTCAGCCATGAAAAATAATAATACAAAAAGCGAATCTCCATTTGTTTTTGACGGTGAGGCGCTAATTTCATATAAGATAAAAAATAAACAAAAGTACCAAGTGGTCAAAAAAATAACAACGGAAGAATCGCCAAATCGTCCATAAATATCAAAAACTTAAAAAATGAAAAAAATATCTAAATTAATTGTACTCATTGCATTAACATTTATGCATAGAGCAATAAATGCTCAACCTTGGTTAGAAAATTTTAATTCTGAAAATCCAACTTTTCAAGAAATTCAACATGTATTTTATGAATATTGGAAAGATAAACCTATTGAAAAGGGAAAAGGATACAAACAATTTAAACGTTGGGAATGGTATTGGGAACCTCGCATTCTTCCAAATGGAAAATTCCCTAGCTCCTCCGTTACTTGGGATGAGTATCATAATTATTTAAAATCCCATCCGCAAATTGAAAATAAAATGATGTCTTCAGCCGATTGGGAATTCAAAGGTCCATCAACTACGCCAGGAGGATATAATGGTTTAGGTAGAATTAATTGTATGGCATTTCACCCATCTAATGCAAATACATTTTGGGTTGGATCTCCTGCTGGTGGCTTGTGGAAAACAACAAATGGAGGTATTACTTGGACTACGAATACCGATAATTTACCTGTTTTAGGAATAACTGATATTGCAATTGACCCAACAAATGCAAACATAATGTATATTGCCACAGGAGATGGGAATTTAGGTAGCTTATCAGCCTTGACTGGGGGCTCAGAAGGTGATACAAAAAGTATTGGTGTATTGAAATCAACAAATGGAGGTTCAACTTGGTCTGCTACAGGCTTGAATTGGAATGTGACTTCAGGAAAACTAATTGGAAGATTAATTATTAATCCAACTAATCCTCAAATATTAATTGTTGCTGCCTCTGATGGTATATGGCGCTCTACAAATGGTGGCTCAACTTGGTCAAATGTACAAAATGGTTATTTTAGGGATTTGGAATTTAAACCAAATGATCCTTCTATCATTTATGCTAGTACATATTCTCCATGGGGTGACGCGGAAATTTATCGCTCAACAAACTCGGGTACTTCATGGTCTTCAGTTGCAACATTGCCAAATGTTATGAGAATAAATTTGGCAGTTTCTGCAAACGATCCATCTTTGGTTGATGCGCTATGTGCAAATACAAATAGTGGATTAGCTGGCCTTTGGTATTCTGGAGATAGCGGTGCAACGTTTCAACAATATTTTAATAGCAATAATTCAAACAATTTATTACATAATTCTTATAATGCATCGGGTGCTGGAGGTCAAGGCCATTATGATTTAGCTTATGCCATAAATCCAAATAACGCATCTGATATTTGGATTGGAGGAGTAAATACATGGAACTCTTCGGATGCTGGATCAAACTGGTACATTAAAACTATGTGGTCCTCATACCCAAGTCAAAATCCTAATGGAGTACCAGTTGTTCATGCGGATAAACATTTTATTGCTTTTCATCCACTTCAAAATGGAACTATGTTCGAATGTAATGATGGTGGGATTTATAAAACAACAAATGGCGGTGCGAGTTGGACAGATCTAAGTAATGGCCTGCAAATTAGCCAAATTTATAGAATTGGTGCATCTCAAACAGTGGACAACAATATTATTTGTGGGTTACAAGATAATGGTTCTCGCGAGATTTATAATAACCAGTGGTATGAGCAAACTGGTGGTGATGGTATGGAATGTATAATAGATTACTCAAATGCTTCAACTGAATACGCTTCATATGCTAAAGGAGAAATTTACAGAACATATAATTTTTGGCAAGATCAAACCACAATTTCGGAAAACATTCCTGGTGGGCAACCTGAAGGGTCTTGGGTAACACCATTTGTTATTCATCCTACGAGCCCTGACGTTTTATTTGCTGGATATGATAGACTCTACAAAACAACAAATCAAGGGGATTCATGGTCATCAATATCACCTATATTAACTGAAAACAAAATCACTTCTATTGCTATTGCACCCTCAAATCCTAATACAATATACTTTTCGTCTTTTTATGAATTTTATGTAAGTACAAATGGTGGTTCAAATTGGAATCTATATACATTTAATAATCCTGATTTGAAAATCTCTTACATCGCCGTTGACCCAACAAATGCTCAAAGAGTTTACATTACTCTGTCCGGTTACAACTCAGGCCATAAGGTTTACATGTCTCCCGATGGTGGCGCAACATGGACTAATTATTCAGGAACCTTACCGAATGTTCCCGTAAATTGTATCACATATGAAAATGGCACAAATGAAGGTTTATACATCGGTACTGATGTAGGAGTATTTTATACAAATGGCTCCATGAGCGACTGGATTAGTTATCAAACTGGTCTACCAAATGTTGTGGTTACAGAGTTAGAAATATCTTACAATAATAACAAGTTATGGGCTGCTACTTTTGGAAGAGGTCTATGGAATACTAATTTATACACTTCAGATTTAGGAATAAATCAAGTTAATGCTAAAGACATTGTTAATCTTTTTCCAAATCCAAACAATGGAGAATTTACAATTCAAGTACCTGAAAATAAGATCTATGATGTTGTAATTTTCAATCTATTAGGTGAAGAAATATTTAATAATCAGAAGGTAAATTCACATCAAAATACAATTAATCTAGCAAACGTAGAATCTGGTATTTATTTGGTTCAAATTACAATTGATAACCAAACAATTTCTAGAAAAATAAGTATTGAAAAATAATCGTTTTATTTAACCCACAGATTTCTAAAGTCTGTGGGTTTTTTCTTTTTGCTACCTAAAAAGTCACCTCCTTAAAATAGAATTTTAACACATGGCGAAAAATTAACTCTCAAAAACTACATTACTCCCTTCAAATCAACCTCATTTTTATCACTTCAATTGTTAGATCTAAGATCAATCAACTTAGCTATTTTTCAATTTCATTTTTATCACTTTTTCAACTGTTTGCTTCGAAATTTTACTTTCTAACCAAGAAATGATATCGAAATACATGAATGCCCTCTTTTCAGAACGGTTAGATTCTAAACTGAGCATCTTGGATTTTAAATCTAAAAAATGAAGTTTAATTACTTTTTCTGAGGGATTTGAGAAAACTTGTTTCAAGAAAAATAAAATATTTTCTTCGTAAACCCCCAAGTTCCCTTTGTTTCGCAGATATCGATAAGTAGAACGAATGGAAGATTCAAGTAAATTATCATTTTGCAATTCGTAATGGCATATCAACAACAAAATTCGTGTAAACGCATGAATATCTTCCCTTAAATTGATTTCCTTTTCATAATAAATCTTATTCAACCAGCGCAAAGCAGTTCGATAATCATCACTTCCGATATACAAGCAGGCAATTTTATAATAAAAAAGCAAGATCGAATGTTTGTCTAATTTAGGTAAAAATTTAGCCAATTCGTTTTCCAATGCACTCACAATCCGAGTTCCCGAGCGAAATTCTCCCAACATAAAATGACGATTAATTTCGTGCATATAAATTGCTCGAAACAAATTTAAATTTATATTTTCATTTAATTTTAATTCCGGATTTCGTTTGATTGCAGTCAATTTTTTCAAGGTTTGAGCAAATTCTTGCCTT
>CAZHLZ010000015.1:0-22301 GCA_964532475.1 uncultured Chitinophaga sp. | reverse complement strand
CAAATGGTCCTTTTTCAACAATATTATATAAAAACAATGGTTTAACAAAGGACATTTTTTCAACAAGAATTGATGTAAACATTGTTGAAAATGGAAATATTGTTGAAGTAATTAACTTAAAAACAGAATTAAACATATCAGCAATATCATATTTTAATAATTTCCCAATTTTATTTGGGTATAAAAATAGTTACGTAATTGAATCAGACAATAGCGTGTCCTTGTCAACAATTTTCTTAAATGAAAATAATTTTGTGAACTCAAGGGAATATTTTTGGGAACCTGATTTTGGTTGGACCAATATAAGATCAGGATTAGGATCAAATATAATTACTGTTAATAGCGATGGAGTTGCACAAGGTGATTTTATTTTTAGTAAAATGATTTATGCTGCCAACATTTCTATTTCGGGAAAAGCAAATCAAAACTATTTTGGTGAGAATTCAATGTATCAAGGATTCAAATATAAGCCAGGACCTTATACGAATTCTTCAGAATACAATCATGACATAGTACATAAGTTTAATGAAAGTTTTTACATTGACAAAGATTTATGCCAACAACATGTTCTCGCTATCGCATTAAATTTAGAAACTTACCAAATACCAAAGGAAATAAAAAACTGGCCGGCTCATGGAGATGTTTCCGCAGGTCAAGCACAAAACTTAGCTCCATTTATTGACATCAATCAAAATGGCATTTATGAACCACAGCTTGGAGAATACCCATCTTTTCCTGGATCCCGATGCATATTAAATATTACACATCAGCATCAAAATGATTTTGAAAACACTGGCTCAGGAATAGAAATGCATTCATATACCTACACGTTTGATTGTCAAGATTCAATCAAAGATGTTGTATTTTACAAAACTGAATTATATAATCGGTCTTCAAGGAATTACGATTCTTTAGCATTTGGGGTTTTTAATGATTTTGATCTAGGGGGTTACAATGATGATTTTGTTGGAAACTCCGTTGTAAATGGTTTGATTTATGCCTACAATGGGGATACTTATGACGATGATCAAGGGGGTAGAATCGGTTTTCACGATTCTTTACCAACAATAGGAAATTTATTCCTAAAAGGAGTTAAATTTCCAAATAATTTAATAGATGATGAAATTGGTATTTCTCCCCAACAAACAATTAATGGTTTTGGATTTAATGATGGAATTATGGATAATGAGTTTTATGGACTACAATATAGTTTTCATTTCTCTGGAGCTGGTGTTAGTGCAGCACAATCTGACCCAACTTTACCCGATCAATATTTTAATTATTTAAATGGAAAATGGAGGTTTGGAGATACTTTATTTTATGGCGGTACAGGTTTTCATGGTTCAGCTGGTATAACTTCTATTCCTACACGATTCTCTTTCCCTGGAAATTCAGACCCTTTGCATTACGGAACTAACGGTATTGATCCAGGCTTCGAATGGACTGAAAATTCAACAAACAATCCTGCGGGAGATAGAAGAATTTTAGGTTCATTTGGTTCAACGCCTATGCAAGCTGGCGACAAATTAGAATATCATTTTGCTTACTTAGCTGGAAAAAGAGTTCCTGGTTTTGGTCAATCACAACAAGATTTATTTGCTAAAGCAAAACATGTAAAAAATGCGTTCAATTCAAATTTAACTTCTTGCGGGCAAACATTTAACAATTTAACACAAGAAGATATTAATTCTGTGGCTCAAATGGATACTAAAAATTTGATTAAACTTTATCCAAATCCAAGCTCAGATAAAATAAACATCGAAATTCCCCAAAATACAAATTTTCAAGTTGAAATTATTGACATTAGGGGAAAATCTTTATTTAAAAAAGAACTTGCTGTTGGGCTCAATGAAATTGATGTTAAAGATTTTAAAGGCGGAATTTATTTTGTGAAATTTATTAGCGGAAACTCTTTTGAAACAATCAAGTTTATAAAAAATTAGTTTTTGCTTGCTTAAATAAATGTATTTGAGGATTTCATCTTTTTTCAATACATTTGAGTCAAATTATGAAAAAAGCACTAATTTTCCTGACATTCCTATCCAATTTTTTATTCGCACAAGAATTAAAAATTAACGAAGTCGTGAGCTCAAATTTAAAAAGTTTGAATGACGAAGATGGCGACAAAAGTGATTGGATTGAAGTGTACAATTCGTCTTCAAATGCAATTCAAATTGGCACGTATTATTTGTCAGACGATATCAATAGTATCTTAAAATGGAAATTGCCAACTATTACGCTGCAAGCAAATGAATTTCTAGTAATTTTCGCTTCCGACAAAAATAGAATCGTTGACACTAATTACCATACAAATTTTAAATTATCTAAATCTGGGACTTATCTTTCCTTGATAAACAGTGCAAATTGGTCTATTGATTCTATAACAATTCCAAGCCTAAATGAAGATATCAGTTACGCAAGAACAGTAGACGGAAGTGGAACTTGGAAATATTTCCAACAGTCAACTCCAAAAAGTTCAAATCAGGGTGCAATTGCATTCGATTGTCTTTTAAAAGCGCCAGAAATTGCTGTCAAAAGTGGAAAATTTTCTTCCCCTTTTCAAACTCAAATAGTGAATGAAAACGAAGGAGCAACTTTAAAATATAGTTTGTCCGCTGCGAATTTGGAAACACACGGCAACTTATATTCATCATCAATTTTGATTGAAAACGTAGATTTGCCTAATAATTTTTCAAGCATTCCTACCAATCCTTCTTTTACCTTTCCTATTGGGGAATATTCCGAAATTCGGGCAAATACTCGGGGCTGGTTGCCTCCTTTCTCCAATCAGGAAAATATTGTTAATTTATCGGCTCAAGTGTTTAAAGAAAATTGTATTTCAAGCCCAATTTCTTACGAAAGCTATTTGTTTGCAGATGTTTCAAACTTGCCAATTTTATCCATTTCTGTTGATAGTTTGGATTTTTTCTCAGATGAATCGGGAATTTATGTTTACGGGAATGATTCATTGGGGAACTACACAAAAACTGGAATTGATTCGGAGAGAAAAGTAAAAATAGATTTCTTTAATACCCAAAATAACTTGGTTTTTTCAGAATTTGCAGGAGTAAAAATATCTGGACATGGTTCGCGGCATTCAAGCATAAAAAATTTACAAATTGATTTCAGAAATCAATATGGAAACGGAGAAATTGATACTGTACTATTTCAAAATTCAAATTTGAGGAAATACGAATCATTGTCACTTCGTTCAGGAGGACATCGTCCAGATTGTCTACCACGTGATGATTATGCCTCCAATTTATTTGACAAAATAGATGTTGACCATGCGAAATATGAGTTTGTAAAAGTTTATTTGAATGGCGAATATTGGGGAATTCACGCTCTCAAAGAACGATTGAATGCAGATTACTTGGCCGAAAAATATCATCTTGAAAAAGAAGACATTGTTATTTTACAAAATGCAGGCGATGTAAATTATGGAACCATCCAAGATTCAATAGATTACTCCCAACTATTAAATTTTGTTGAAGAAAACGACTTAAACATTGAACAAAATTATTTGCATGTAGATTCATTAATTGACATTCAAAATTTTCGCGATTATTTAATTTCTGAAATTTTTATCGGTAATGCGGATTGGCCCAATAGCAACATAAAATTTTGGAGAAAAAGAACTTTAATTAATGAAAATGCCGCCAAAGGTCACGATGGAAAATGGCGTTGGTTGCTGTATGATTTGGATGGAGCCTTTGGTGGAACGTGCAACGATGTCTTTTATACCTTTAACACATTGACATGGTCTTTACAAACATCTCAATATTTTGAGGAATACACCAAATTAATTATTGCTCTGTTGAATTGTAACAGGTTCAAAAATGAATTCATTAACCGTACCTGCGATTTATTAAATTCTAATTTTAAGGAAACGGTTTCTCGCGAAAAATTAAATTCCGTTTTTAGTCAACTTGACACTGAAATCCTGAAACATGTTGATCGTTGGCGCTACCCTTCAAATGCCACCACTTTAATAGAACGAAGCACAGAAATTCCTAATTTAGACAAATGGAATTATATCAAAGTAGCAATGGATAGCTTTTTGATAAATAGACCACACTATGTGCGATTACATGCAAAAAATTTGTGGAATTTAAGTGATAGTTCTACCCTTTCATTAGATGTAAATGACCAAAATATGGGAAATGTGCAAATCAATTCACTTTTTTTGGATGAAAACTTAGAAGGAACAAATCAAACTGCTTATCCGTGGAGAGGAACTTATTTTAACAATCACGAAATGAAAATTGTTGCTCTTCCAAAACCTGGTTTTCATTTTGTGGAATGGATAGGAATCAATCAAACAGCAAATGAATTAAATATTACAATTTCGAGTGATACACTTTTTACTGCACTTTTTGAAATTGACCCCAATTATGTTATTCCTCAAAATTTGAAAATAAATGAAATCATGGCTTCCAACTATTTTGTGCACAACGATGAATTTGGAGAATTTGATGATTGGATGGAAATTTATAACCCGAATGCCTTTCCTGTAAATCTAAAAAACTATTACATAAGTGATGACGAAAACCACTTGACAAAATATCAATTTTCAAACGATTTGATAATTCCTGAATTTGGATTTCAATTAATTTGGTGTGATGAACAAGTTGGTCAAGGAGTAAATCATGCCAATTTCAAACTCAGTGCCAATGGTGAAAAAGTGATTTTAAGTTCCCCGAATAAAGAAATTATTGACCAAATTACTTTTCCTGACTTAGAAAACACCAATTCATTTGGAAGAAGCAGCGATGGCGAAGATGATTGGATTACTTTCAATTTGCCAACACCTAATTATTCCAACCAACGTTCTGCATTATCAGAAATAGCGTGGAATAAAATTCAGCTTTTCCCAAATCCAAGTTCAGAAAAAGTGAAAATTTCACTCCCTCCAGGTCTTGACTTTCAACTTGAAATTTGTGATTTACAAGGAAAAATAATCGTTAAAAAATCAATTAATTCTGCAAAAAATGAAATTGATGTGAAGGAATTTAGAAAAGGAATTTATTTTGTGAAAGTGCAAAATCAGCAGGAAAATCAAATCATTAAATTTGTTAAAAATTAATTAATAATTAATGTTTTGAACTTTTTTAACTAAATTTACCGAGGCAATCAAACCAAAAAACGCTTTGAAATCAGTACTTTTTGTTTTAATTTTTATTTTTTCTTTGCTTTCGCTTGCTCCTAATATGCAAGGGATTCAGCTATTGAGTTTAAATGAAATGATAAGCCACTATGAAAAGGATCTGAAAAATGAAAAACTAAAAATTGATAATTTCTTTGATTTTTTAAACGAGCATTATGCCAAAGTGATTGACTTAGAAGTAGATGACCACAAAAAACTTCCTTTCAAATCAGAATTGCCTTTGAGCATCGAATTAGCCATTCATCATTTTAAACTTGATTTGATAGCCATTCATCCTAAAATTCAGCTAAAAGAAAATAAATCTTTCCCTGAAAACAATGATTTTTCTGATGATGAAATTAAGGGAATTTGGAATCCTCCGAGGTGCTAGTATTTTTCATTTTTTCTGAGAATCTTTACATTTAAAGTAAATCAGCACTCTTATTTTTTGTTCTGGTTAAAGAGCAAAATTAACAATTCACCTTTTGACTTAGTTGAAGGTATTTCAACTATCATTATTTAAAATATATCATGAAAAACTTGACTTTTTGTGCAATTATTTTCTGTTGCACACATCTTTTTGCCCAAAACTGGACAGGAAACATCAATTCAGACTGGAACAACCCTGCAAATTGGTCAGCTAATCCTGGGAATGGTTCTGATCTTATTATCGATCCGATTAATTATTCAGGCGCAATGGCAAGTCCAGTAATTGCTACAAACTCAAACTTTCAACCAGGAATAATCCTTGTTCAAAATGCTGGAAATTTAACAATAAATGCCAATCTAACTACTTCTGATAATGTTGAAATTATCGGATTGGGTTCAGAAATTATCCAAAATGCTGGAAATTTCTCCGTCAATGTTAATGATGGTGGAAGATATATTGCCGATTTAGGTGGAAAAATCACCCTTAACAATGGAAATTTAACTGTTGGAGAACGTTTTATTTCAGGTGCAGAATCTATCATCACCATAAACGGTGGAGTTGCCACTACGAATGAACGACTATTGATGGATTTAGGTGGGAAAATTATCTTAAATGCTGGAGTTCTAAATGTAGGAGCAGTCATGGCTTTAGCCGATGGTGAACTGACAAATTCTGCCTATTTTGAGCAAAATGGTGGAACTTTAAACGTAACGGGAGAAGTTGCACTTGAAAATGAAGCTGGAGCTTTTGAACCTACCATTCGAATGACAGGTGGAACGTTTAACCTTAACGGAGATTTAGTTTGGTTTGGAACAGCTCCGGGAAGTGGAACCCCAAAAGTAAAATTGATTGGTGGAACAACTAATTTCAATGGCAATATTGTAAATTTAGCTGGTAGCACGGTTAACATGCATTTGACAATTTCTGATTCCGCAAACGTACAATTTAACGGAACATTAATTGATCAGATTCAAGCAACAGATTCAATTAAACAAGTTGGAACTGGAAATTTCGCCTTCAATACAAGTGCAACATGGAATAACTTGGGTGTTTTTGTTGCTCAAAATACGACCACAAATTTTAATGGAAACACAATTTTAAATGGAACAGGACAGTACCAGTTTTCTTCCATTTCAATCGGAAATTTGAAAACTCTTACACAGCAAAATCCAACAGAAATTCTTGTAAATGGAAACTTTACGAATAATGGAACCTTCGTTCCTCAACTAAATACTGTGAAATTTAATGGAAGTCAAAATCAGTTCGTAAATGGTTTACGTACATCAACTTTTTACAATTTTACACTTGAAAATTCTTCCACAAATGGACTTTATTTAGACACAACAATTAACATTTCTGGTCACCTAAACTTGGTGGATGGCTACCTTTATTCTTCTTTAGATGACAAACTAATTTTAAATGATAACGCCACAAGTTCGCAGGGTTCAGATCTTAGCTTTGTGAATGGTCCACTTACCAAACTAGGAAATGATTCATTCATTTTTCCTATAGGTAAAAATGGAACTTGGAGGAGACTAGAAATGAGTTCTCCAATCAATACAACAAGCTCTTTTGAAGCAGAATATTTAAATGCTCCAGCACCAGCACCGAGCAATCTAAACCCTCCAATTGAAGCTGTCAGCGCAACAGAATATTGGTCATTTAATCGAATTACTGGAACAGATGAAGTACAGGTAAAACTTTTTTGGGAAGACGCTTCAAGTAGTGGAATTAATTGTGACCAAATTGCATTTGCTGCCTACGATGGTTTGCTTTGGAACGAAATTGCTTCGAGCGTTTCTAGTGCTTGTTTATCTAATTCAAGCGGAACAATTAATTCTTTAAATCCGTTAGCAATCTATAATTTTTATACTTTCGGAAGTTTAGGGAATATTACAGTAAACCATGTTCAAATTTGTGAAGGTTCGAGTATAACGGTGGGCCCAAATAATTACACGCAAACGGGAACTTACACAGATGTTTTCACAGGAAGTAATAACGAAGACAGTACCATTGTTACGAATTTAAGCGTGCAAGCAGCACAAACAATTAATCAAACAATTAACTTATGTCCAACGCAAACTTATACCATTAATGGAAATACCTATTCGACCAGTGGAACTTATACTGATTTAATGTCAAGCACAATTGGTTGTGACAGTACTGTAATTACAACAATTATTCTAAATCAGAATTATTCCATATCAAATCCTCAAACGATCTGTGAAGGAGAAACGTATGTTATCAATGGAAATTCCTATGCCACCGATGGAACCTATACCGATGTTTTACAAAGTATTTCAGGTTGTGATAGCACCATAACAACAATTTTAACGGTAAACCCAAGTTATTCCATAGCAAATCCACAAACGATTTGTGCTGGTGATTCTTATACCATCAATGGAAATCCTTATACATCCGCAGGGATTTATACAGATATCATGCAAACAATCAATGGTTGTGACAGCACAGTGATAACAAATTTAACAGTTGAAAATGTGAATTTAGATTTGACAGTTACACAAAACAATTCTACTTTAACTGCCCTTGAAAGCAATGCTACCTACCAATGGTTGGATTGTACACTAGGAAGTGTAGCGGTTTTAGGAGCAACAGGACAAAGTTTTACAGCCACAGAGACGAGTTTTTATGCAGTAGAAATTACTTCTTTAAATTGTAACGTCGTAGATACAAGTAGTTGTATTTCAGTTGCCGTTGCCGCTACGAATGAAATTTCAAAAAAAACGATGTCAATTCATCCAAATCCAAGTTCAGACAACATTCAAATTCACTTTGAAAATCAAGAATTTGCTCAATTGAAAATTTTTGATTTGCAAAATAAACTAATTCATGAATCAAAAATTCAAGCAAATGAATCTATTGATATCAGTCAATTGGAGGCTGGAATCTATTATTTTGTTTTGATTTTTGATAAAACAGATCAGATTATAAAATTCGTGAAACTTTAAGGAACTAAAAATCGAAGTGACATAATAGTTTGACCATTATTATGTTGCTTCGACTTTTTTCTTAAATCTCGTTGTCCATCAAAAAAATAATTAATTTTCCAAGTAAATCCCTTCGGTTAATTTTGTTTCTCAAATTGTTTTGGAGATAATAACTTCATTTAATAAGTATTTTATACTTTTACACTCAAATAATGTAATTCACAAAAATGTCTGTCCACAAAAACATTAAAAAAGTCACTACCCACGTTTTATTAGAAATGAAACACAAGGGCGAAAAAATTTCCATGTTAACTGGTTATGATTTTTCCATGGCACGCATCATTGACCAAGCAGGAATTGACGTAATATTGGTAGGTGACTCTGCTTCCAATGTCATGGCTGGACATGAGACAACATTGCCAATTACCTTAGATCAAATGATTTATCATGCTTCCTCGGTTGTGAGAGCAGTAGAACGTGCCTTGATTGTTGTTGACATGCCATTTGGTTCTTACCAAGGAAACTCGAAGGAAGCACTTTCAAACGCCATTCGAATCATGAAAGAATCAGGTGGACATGCCGTAAAACTAGAAGGTGGACAAGAAATTATTGAGTCAATAAAAAGAATATTAACCGCAGGAATACCTGTGATGGGACACTTGGGCTTAACTCCACAATCCATTTATAAATTTGGAACTTATGTTGTGAGAGCGAAAGAAGAAGACGAGGCACAACGATTGATTGAAGACGCAAAAGCCTTAGAAGAAGCTGGTTGTTTTGCAATCGTTTTGGAAAAAATTCCTGCAAAATTGGCGGAGCAAGTTGCAAAATCATTAACTATTCCAATCATCGGAATTGGTGCCGGTGGCGGAGTAGACGGTCAAGTGCTTGTTGTGCATGATATGCTCGGAATTAACAATGAGTTTAGTCCACGGTTTTTAAGAAAATACAACAATTTATTTGAGGAAATGATGAGTTCCTTCCAAAATTATATCAAGGATGTGAAGTCGGGAGATTTCCCAAATGAAAACGAACAATATTAGAATAGATTAATAATTCTATTGCTCTTATTCGTGTTAATAATTTTAAACTTCCTTAATTAATATTAAATTGATAAAAGAAAGGTAAATTTTTTATATCTTAGCAAGATTTAAAATTATAATGCAACTTAAAAAAAAAATATCGCTCGAAAAAGTATTTGAGAAAGAATACAAAGTGAAACTTGTTGAACTTGAAAGCAACAAAGAAGCGGTAATTACGCACTTTTTGCATAATAGTAAAAATGGAGTTTCTCAATTTTTCAAAAAAGATGCTATTCAGTATGCCAAGGAAATTTTACAATACGAATATCCTAAAGAAGAAATTTCAAATAATGTGGCAGAAGAAGCATTGCAATATGGAATTTTTGACACATTCGATATTCCATTTCCACCTGTTGATAATCCTAAATTTAAGTTTATTGACCTTTTCGCAGGAATTGGTGGTTTTCGTTTAGCAATGCAAAATCTTGGTGGAAAATGCGTTTTCACAAGTGAATGGGATAAAGAAGCAAAGAAAACATATAAAGCAAATTTTGGAGAACGTCCATTTGGAGATATCACAAAAGAAACAACCAAGGCTTTTATCCCAGACGGTTTTGACCTACTTTGTGCAGGTTTTCCGTGTCAAGCATTTTCTATTGCAGGAAAACGGGGAGGATTTGAAGATACGAGAGGAACGTTGTTTTTTGATGTTGCTGAAATTATAAAACGTAAACAACCAAAAGCAATATTTCTAGAAAATGTAAAAGGTCTAAGAAACCATAATGGAGGAAAAACTTTGGCGACAATTTTAAATGTTTTGAGAAATGATTTAGGCGTTACATTCGGTCGGGCTTTGCGTTTCAATCTTTTTGCTTGGTCCTCACAAAAAGGATTTCCTCTTCAATCCCTAACGCAAATGACTAATTAATATGGAAAATTATCAAAAACTATCAAGGGAAGATTTTATGAATTTTTTTCGTGATAGTGAAAAACTAAACGAACTAATGGCAGACGACAGAATTGAAATTTTTAGAACAATTTTATTAGGAAGTTCTGATATTAATAAAGATTTATTGAATGAAATTTTAGGAGATTATTGTATTGATAATCTTGAAGTAATAGAAATAATTAATGGCAAAAAGTAATAATTGGACAAGAGAAGAAACGATTGTTGCATTTAATGTGTATTGCAAAATACCTTTTAAAAACAGCAGTAAAAACAACCCTACAATTATTAAGTATGCCAATATAATTGGAAGAAGTGCTTCTGCTCTTAATATGAAAGTTGGGAATTTCGGAAGGCTTGATCCAGAATTGAAAAAACAAGGAATTGTTGGATTAGGAAACGGAAGTAAACTTGATGAAATTGTTTGGAATGAATTTAATGGAAATTGGGAAAAATTAGCCTACGAAAGCGAGATGTTGATTGCTGATTTTCAAAATAAAAAAGTTGAGGAAATAATCGGTGAAGATATTTTTGAATTTCCACTTGGAACAGAAAGAGAAGGAATCATAAAACAAAGAGTAAATCAAAACTTTTTCCGCGGTACAATTCTTTCATCTTATAACATAAAATGTTGTATAACTGGACTGTCTGTTCCTGAATTTCTAGTAGCAAGCCATATCATCCCTTGGAAAAGCGATGAAAACAATCGTCTAAATCCACATAATGGTTTATGCTTGAATTCAATTCACGACAAAGCATTTGACAAGGGGTTTATAACGATTACACCTGACTATAAAATAAAAGTTTCTAAATATTTTGATGATTTCAAAAAAGATGAGGCAATTCCTGATTTCTTTTTAAAATATGAAAATCAATCTATCATTTTACCAGATAGATTTTTACCAAAAAAAGAATTTTTAGATTGGCATTACACAAATCTATTTAAGAAATGATAAATCTATCAAAATTTAATAATTTAAAATTTCAAAAAACCGAAAGTTCAGTTTTCGGCAACAATCTTGTATTGATAGATAGTGCTCTACCTAAGTTAATTGCTGAAATTTTACATTTATTTTTCACAACTACATTTTCAACAATAGTTGAACTTACCAATGATATTTCAACAAAAAACCCTCTTAACTATAATATAGAAACAAATCATCCATTTTATTCATATAAAATCAAGCGATTTCTTACCGATATTGCATTGGGTATGATGCCTTCAAAAGTTTGGACTGGTGAATTAGATGCAACTGGGGGTTATTTAGTTGTAAAAGAAAATGGCGAAGTTTTATGCTACCATATTTACAACCGAAATGAATTTGAAGATTATTTATTTACTAATACAAAATTAGAAACAGCAAGCAGTACAAGACATGAATTTGGGAAAATATATGAAGTGAACGGACAATTATATTTTAATTTAAACTTACAAATTCGATTTAAATAACAAGATTCTCATGATAGCTGTTTAATAGGAACATTGATAAAATAATGACTGAAAATCCAAATACTGATTTAGAAATTTTATTCGAAGACAATCACCTCATTGTGATTAACAAAAAATCGTCGGACATTACGCAAGGTGACAAAACTGGCGATGAAACATTGCCTGATCGCATCAAGGAATACCTCAAAATTAAATATAACAAACCCGGAAATGTATTTTGTGGCGTGGTTCATCGCTTAGACAGACCAACAAGTGGCGCCTTAATTTTTGCAAAAACGAGCAAAGCTTTAGAACGTTTGAACAAACAATTTCGAGAAAAAGATACACAGAAAATTTATTGGGCAATTGTGGAACAAAAACCACAGCTGAAAACGCAAAAATTAGAACATTTTTTAAAGAAAAACGAAAAACAAAACAAATCCTACGCAAGTAGCACGGAAACTAAAGATTCCAAAAAAGCAATTCTTACTTACAATTTGATTCGTTCCTCAGACAATTACCATTTGCTAGAAATTGAGTTGGAAACTGGCAGGCACCATCAAATCCGTTGTCAATTAGCAACAATTAATTGCCACATCAAAGGAGATGTAAAATACGGAGCAAAACGTTCAAATCCAGATGGATCGATACATTTGCACGCAAGAAGTATTCAGTTTTTACATCCAACAACAAAAGAAGAAATCAAAATCATAGCACCTGTTCCGAAAGAAAATTTGTGGCTTTGGTTTGAGTCCACCGGAATTTAAGCAGAGAAACTGAACGAAAGACTTTAGAATTTACATCCTAATAAGATCAAAAAAATAGCCCTGATGGTAGCGGCATCTTTTTATAATTGGTGTCTGAGGCTCTCGAAGGCCCAATTTTAAAAAATATAGCGGACAGCAGGAAATAGCTCCATTTCTTCATTTTTCAAATTTCCAGCTTACAAATTTCTCCAGAACTTGAAAATTCACTAATTTCACCCAAAAATAAAACGTGAAATCTAAAAAATTGATTGTTATTCAAGGTCCAACCGCGAGTGGTAAAACTGCATTGGCAATTGCCTTGGCGAAACAATTTGAAACAGTTATTTTTTCAGCTGATTCTCGTCAGTTTTTTAAAGAAATGTCCATTGGAACCGCAAAACCAACAATGGACGAGCAAGCAGGAATTAAACATTATTTCATAGACTCACATTCGGTGCAAGATCCTGTTTCAGCGGCAGATTTCGAAAAAGAAGCACTTGCACTTTTGGAACAAGAATTTAAACAACACGAATACATCATTTTGGTAGGAGGTTCCGGAATGTTTATTGACGCACTCTGTGATGGTCTTGACGACATTCCCAACGACGAAAATTTGCGAAATGATTTGTCCTTGCAAGTAAAAAATGAAGGATTATCTAAGTTGCTAATGGAACTTAAAGAGAAGGACGTAAACTATTACGATCTAGTTGACAAACAAAATGCAAATCGTATCATCCGCGCTATTGAAGCGATTAGACTTACCGGACAGCCATTTTCGTCTCTTCGAAAGGCACAAAAAAAGCAACGATTTTTCGAAATTTATCGTTATGTAATAAATCTTCCCAGAGAAGTTTTATATGAACGTATTAATTTACGTGCTGCTCACATGTTTGAGAATAATTTGATTGAAGAAGTTAAAAATCTAAGTCCATTTCGAGACTTACAAAGTTTAAATACGGTTGGTTACAAAGAAGTATTTGAGTATTTAGATGGAAAAATTTCTTTTGAGCAAGCTATCGAACTAGTTCAACAAAATTCACGTCGCTATGCCAAACGACAATTAACTTGGTTTCGAAGAAATGACGCAAATTTTTGGCTAAAAAGTCAATCTACGCAGGAGCAAGAAAAAGAAATTTTGCAAAATTTGGGGATATTGGCTTAAAAATTCTCATTTTTGTATCAAAATACGCAATCAAATCAAAAAATAATGGAAAAAATCATCTGTGGAATACAACAAATGGGAATCGGAGTGCCGAATGTAACTGAAATTTGGCCTTGGTACAGAAAATATTTTGGAATTGACGTCAAAGTTTTTGAAGACGCAGCCGAAGCTCCCTTGATGACAAAATACACAGGTGGTGAAGTTCACAAAAGAACTGCAACTTTAGCACTTAGCATGAATGGCGGTGGCGGTTTTGAGATTTGGCAATATACTTCTAGAAAAACCGAAAAAGCAACTTTCGATATCAAATTGGGAGATTATGGACTTTACATCTGTAAAATCAAATCCAGAAACGTGGAGGCAAGTTTTGATTTTTTCAAAAAAAACAACTTAAATCTTCTCAGTGAAATTGAATTAACTCCCGAAGGGAAAAAACATTTTTTAGTGCAAGACCCCAATGGAAATGTTTTTGAAATCGTTGAAGGTTTATCTTGGTTTAGCGACACAAAACATCCAGCACAAACAGGTGGAGTTTCAGGAGTTGTAATTGGGGTAAGTAACATAGAAGCTTCCTTGAAACTTTACCAAAACCTGCTTGAATATTCTGAAATTGTTTATGACAAAACAGAAAATTTTGAAGCATACAAAAATCTTGATGGAGGCAATGAAAAAGTGCGACGTGTTCTTTTGAGACATCCGCAAGCGAGAAAAGGACCTTTTGCACAGTTACTTGGTGCCACTGAAATTGAATTAGTGCAAGCCATTGACCGAACGGATTGTAAGAAAATTTTTGAAAATCGTTACTGGGGAGACTGGGGATTCATTCATTTATGTTTTGACATTCAAGGCATGGAAGCATTAAAAGTTGAAGCAGAAAAATTAGGTTTTCCATTCACTGTTGATTCAGGAAATACATTCGACATGGGCGAAGCAGGAGGAAGATTTAGCTACATCGAAGATCCTGATGGCACATGGTTAGAGTTTGTTGAAACGCATAAAGTTCCTATTCTGAAAAAACTTGGCTGGTACATAAATTTAAAAAATCGTGACCCGAAGAAACACCTTCCAAAATGGATGTTAAAAACGATGGGATTAAATCGAGTGAAATGAAAAGTTAACTAAAATGATCTTTATTGCCTCAATTTTTCAATAAGCAAACATATTTATAGAAATAATCTTAACTTTGTTAGAAAACAAATACTCAAATCATGAATGACAAGATAAATCGTTTACGTTTGGCGAATTTTGGCAATTTAGAATTGCTGGCAAAACAAGTCGTGGAAGGATTTATTACGGGCTTACATAAGAGTCCATTTCATGGTTTTTCCGTTGAATTTGCTGAACATAGATTGTACAACAAAGGCGAATCTACTCGACACATCGACTGGAAATTATTTGCAAGATCTGAAAAATTATTCACCAAAAAATACGAGGAGGAAACAAATTTACGCTGTCAGCTCGTGATTGATTGCTCGAGTTCCATGTTGTTTAAAAACAAGGATAACATTTCAAAATTGGAATTTTCTGTGTATGCAGCTGCCTCTTTGATTGAATTATTGAAAAAGCAAAGAGATGCGGTAGGTTTGTCGCTATTTACAGACAAATTGGATTTACAAACTCCCGCAAAATCATCTTTGGCGCATCATCGTTTTTTGTACAATGAACTAGAAAAACACCTCATCGCCTATTCGGAAAACTCTAAAAAAACGACCAATACCATTCCCATTTTGCATGAAATAGCGGAATTGTGTCACAGAAGAAGTTTGGTGTTTATTTTTACAGATTTATTAGATGATCCAGAAAAAGAACAGGAATTTTTTCAAGCATTACAACATTTAAAACACAATAAACACGAAGTGGTGGTTTTTCATGTTATTGACAAAAAAATAGAATTGGATTTTGAACTTGAAAACAGACCATACACCTTTGTTGATATGGAAACTGGTGAGCGTATGAAATTAAATCCAAGTGCACTAAAAGAAAAATACAAAGAAAGCATTGAAAAACATTTTTCTTCCATTCAAAGCAAATGTATTCAGAACAGAATTGATTACGTACTGGCAGATATTTCTGTGGGTTACGACCAAGTTTTATTACAATATTTGCTTAAAAGAGATCGCATGAAATGATGAGAAAAATTATTCTAAAAACTCAATTTACTCGGCACGAACACTCATGGTGTTCACTAATATATTTAATGGATTCAAGGCAAAGTTCCTTTAAAATGTTGATATCGATATCAGCAAGCTTTTTCACGTAAATACATGCTTTACTCATTTTAAATTTCCCTAAATCAATCAATAGCAATTTACTTTTTTCTGTGTTTGAGTACACATAAAGAGTCAAGGCTACTTTTCTTGGAGAAAAACCAAGAACTGGAGCATCTCCTTCATGCCCACTGGCATACTTGTAATGATAATTCCCAAAACCGATGATACCTGGTCCCCACATTTTCGCTTCCGATCCAGACCATTCTTGAATTAACTTTATTAAGTGTAAACTGTCCGCTTTTTTTTGCTCACTCTCAACATAGGAATTAATAAAATCATTTACATCTTGACCCGTATAAGTTGTTTTGGTTTTTGCCATAGATTTATGAATTTAAAATAAATGATTTTGAAACGAAAAAAGCCTTACATTGCTGCAAGGCTTTTGTGGTCCCACCTGGGCTCGAACCAGGGACCACCTGATTATGAGTCAGGTGCTCTAACCAACTGAGCTATAGGACCGATTTCCCCGAAAAGTACATAACAATTTTCGTTATCGGAGTGCAAATATAAACAAAAGAATATAAAAATGAAATTGAAAAAAAATATTTTTCACCTTTCATCCTCATTTTCTGTTTCATTTTCCAGATTTTCGGACTCTAAAAAATCACTAGGATCAAATTCCTCTGCAAAATTAAAAGCTAATGGTAGTTCCTCTTCTTCTTTTTTGATGAATAAAAAAAGCACCAAATCGTAAGAGAAATGGGCAAAAATCACTGGCCACAAACCATAAATTGGATAAGCAAAGGCCAAAACCAAAATAAATGGAAGTAAAAACAAACCGTAAATGGCAATTTTTGGCTTCTTAGGATTCAAATAACCATGAATTGCAATAAATACGATACTTGTGATCCAAACACCAAGGTAATGTTGCATCCCAACTCGAAAAAGGATTTCCTCTCCAAATCCTGCGCAGAAAGATAAAAATATCTTGTCAAACAAATTAAGATTTAATGCGCTAATCATTCTCTTTTGCTGACTCAATTCCCCATCAAAAAATGGACGATTAAAAATCCATAAACTCAGGAAAGCAAAAAAAACTCCAACTGTTAAACCAATAAAACTGTACAAGAAATTAATTTCGGAAAACTCAAGTAATTCCCATGGGTTTTTATTTGAAAAAAACCACAAAGCACTCAATCCAATTGCTGGAAAAAGAAGCAAAGTAGCCAAACCTAAAAGATAAATTGTTTTTTTACTCATAAAAAAGCCCCGAAGATTATCGGGGCAAGATTTGTATATTATTTATTAATGTTTTTCGTCTTCCTCCTTATCAGGCTCAATGATTTTGGCTGCATTTACGTTCTGAACACGATCCATGAAATCTTCCAATTGAGAAATTGAAAGTTGTTTCGCAATGATTTTTTTGTCCTTATCCAACACAAATACGCGTGGAGTTGTGAATATATCAAATGTTTCTTGATAATTCAAGGATTGAATCGTTGTGAATTTTGGCACAAATTGTCTTGCATCCGCTTGTGCATCTTTATATAATTTATCTGTAAGAGCAACATTGGTAAAAGTCAAATTATTCTTTTTAATGAAATCTTTCCATTTTTGAAAATCCTCTCCAATTCCTTTAGCAACTGCGAAAACTTCAACATTTCTAGCTTTCAATTTTTCAGCATACAATTTTTGCAATTTTGGAGTAGAAGTTTTGCAGTGACCGCAATCTGGATCCCAGAAAAATAAGATGGTGTAATCAGCTTTTAAGCTATAGTAATCTTTCCAAGCAACATCGGTCGTGTCACGTAAAATCACGTTTGGCGGCACCACACCTTGAACTAAATTTTTCTGTGTTTCAACTTTTTCACACAATTCTTTTAATTTATCCTCTGCCATCCAATATGCTGGAGATTTTCCTTCTTCATTTTTCACACAGTAATAACGCTGTCCCAAACGAACAAACACCTTATCCATTCCCATGATATTTGACTTCTCAGATGTTGAAGCAATGTGTGTCAAAGAATATTTAAAAAGTTCAGATTTTGGATCTAATTTATCGATAAAAATATAAGCATATTTGATGACCGTATCTGGATGCTGAATCATCATCTTTTTTCCAAAAAACTCATCTAACTTATTGTGAAACATAGGTGTATTTAAAGTTCTATCATCTCTCAAATCAATGTTGTCGAAATAATGATCTCGGTAATATTTATAAGCAAAATTTGAATCAATCAAAACCCCTTTTTCGTCGCGAGGTGCTTCGGGAACATCAATTTCCAAAGACATTTTAATCACCTTAGAAACAAATTTTGAAGCATGATTTTTCACGACCTCATTCTGATAAGCAATAACAGATTTTGAAATAGTTTCCAAATCTTCCGTTATTTTTTTGTACTCAGTTTCCTCTTTCTTGAAGGCTTCTCTCTTTTTGATAAGATCTGATGAGGCACCTTTTTGTTTAGTAATAAACTTCACATAGTCTATAAAAACCTTGTTTTCTTCAGATTTTTTAACCACCAAATTTCCAACTAAATCTTTTGTCGATGTTTCTATATTAATTTCTTCCCCGTTGATAATGAAGTCAAAATACTTTTGTCCAGGCATAAACAAGGCAAACACGCCAGGCTTTTGTTTTTCAGCTTTAAATTCAACCACACCATTTTTCATTTCGGCGGTGTCGGCGTAATACATTCCTTTACCAAAATACTTCACCAAAAAAATGGTGGTATCTTTCAAATCATTGATTTTAAATTTGATTTTTTGAGAAAAACCAAGCGAGGAAATAAAAAGTCCAAGTATTAATAATATTGATTTCATAATTTTTATTTTGTACGAATTTAAAATATATAAACGTTTCAGCTGAAAATAAGTGACAAATTTAACAGCTTTTTAACGAAAATTAAAATTCTTTATAAATTCCTCGTTTCACATTTAGGAAACTTGCCAAGGCAAACAGGAGGTAAGCAAGCAATAATGCTCCAAAAGAATAATAGGTGATTTCCGTACCGATATACAAACCTCCTTCTTCAAACAAAGCATCCAAAAAGTATTTAAACAGCAGAAAGACAGCTATTCCAAAGGCACTGACCCACCCAAATATTTTAATGAAATAAAAGAAAAATTTATTTATGATCTTTTTAGGAGCGAAACCTAGACGGAGTAAAGTTCTTACCTCGTAGGCATTTCGACTCATCAACAATTGAGCATATTGAATCAAGACCAAACCTGAAAGAAAAACGGTCAAAATAGAAATTCCCAATACAACCAAAATCAAGGTTCCTACCATACTTTTTAATCTACCTACCACCATTTGAGAATTTTTAGATTCCAAGTGATTTTCTTTCAACAATTCTTCAACCAAACCAAATTCGTTTTCAGTGCCAGAAATCATCAATTGAGTTATTTTTTGCTCGGTTAAATTTCCATATTTTTCATTCCCATAATTCATAAAACTTTCCGGAACCAAAATGGATGCAACTTCATTTGTAAAACCAATTATTTGTGCATTTATATATTCTCTTTCTGAAGTTTCATTCGAAATTCTAAGTTTAAATTTAATGTCTTTTGCCAATTCATCAGAGATTTGTGGAATTCCTTGGGCACTCATGAAGGTATTTAGCATCACCAAAAAATCTCTTGGCAGAATGATTGGAACAACGGTATCGCCCACATTCCATTTCCATTTATCGGATTTTACGTCCAAAAAATCAGGGTCAACCGTTTGAATAAAAACATCAGAACTAAATTTTGGCACCATCGGGTCAGCAGTTGCGAAAAGGACATCAAAATTGTTACTGATAACAGGTTTAACGTCGATGATGTATTTTTCTTGTTTCAACATGGCGATTTCCTTTTGAGAAAAATCTGTTTTAACCAAATTCAAACTGCTTGAAGTGTTCACTTGCTTCTGAACAATTAAGGTGTTTGGACCTAAAATATCCGTTCCTTCACCAAATTCGTTCACTTTTATGAGATAATGAATGGAAGTAATTAAGAATGTAATTCCCAAAAACGAACCAATCATGGCAATAATTAATTGCTTTTTATCTTGATTGCGAAATAATAATTTGCTTAACATGTGCTTAAAGTTTTAATTCATAATCAAAAGAAAAATGGTAATCGTCGCCTAGTGTCGTTAATACAAATCCAGCTTTTAACTCATCACTTCTTTTATTAATTAGATCCAAGGCTCTTTGAGAATTTTCTGTATCGAGATGCGAAAATGGTTCGTCCAAAATCAACCACTCAAAAGGCTGCAAGAGAGCTCTAACAATTGCAACACGCTGCTGTTGCCCCATAGATAAAAGTCCGCATTGTTGTTCCCACTTATTATCAATCTCTAGTTGTTCCAAAAAGGCTTTCATTTCTTGGTCAGAATAAATGCCACATAAATTATTTTTGAGTTGCAAATTTTCTTTCACGCTTAAATTGTGAAAAAGTTGCAAATCTTGAAAAACGACAGAAATTTTTTCTTTTCGAATTTGAATCCATTCGTTTGGTGAAAAATGTTTAGTGTTTTTATCGTTGTACAATAACTCTCCAGTGTAATCGTTTCTCAAACCAAAAATCGTATTTGTAAAAGTTGATTTGCCCTTCCCTGAAGAAGCGTTCAACATGTACTTTTTCCCTTGATTCAAAAATATCTTTCTTCCCCAAATACTTTCCTCACTATGTTGAATAGATTCCAGTGGTTTTGGCATTATTTGATTTAAACTAATGTTCATTTTTTCAAATTATTTGTTAAAAATATGAATTATAAAAATGACAATGACAAATATTGTTCCAAAAAATGAATTTTATTATGTTTGCATATTAAAAAAGCAACTATAATGAAGAAAATACAATAAAAAAAGCAGCCATTTCTGACTGCTACTTACATTTTGACCTTAAGTTTTTATCACTTTAAAAAATCACTTCTTTTCATACCCCAAACTCTCCGCGTTTTTCATGACAGATTTTTCAATTTCAGCACCAAAATCAGATTCGTTGGAATTTTCATTTTTACGCAATTCTGCAATGTGTTTTTCTCGTTCGGTATTCAAATCTTGGATGAGTTTTTGATATTTTTCGCGTTTTGACTTATTCTCAGACACAAATTTCATTTTTTCCTCCTCATTTTTTCCTTTCAACTCTTGAGGTAAATCTTCCTCTTTTATTTTCAAAACTTGTGTTGAATCTGTTTTACAAGCATCAATTATATCCCAAGAAGCATTGTTGTAAACTGCTTTCGATTTCACAATTGCTCTTTCCGTAAAAGCAGCAGCTGATTGCGTTACAGCATTTTTATCCTCCTTTTCTTGAGAAGATTTTTTATCTGAACCTTTCGCACCATATCCATAATAAGTTCTATTTAATGAATCATTGTAGGATCTAATTCTTTCATCAAATGGCGTATCATAATGCTTAACCACTAAGTTGGAGTTGATATTTGAATATTCACCACTTCCAATTTGAGCGCCATCATACCAAAATTCCTTGATTCCTTGCTGATAATCACCACAATAAATTGTATTGACACGAATATTGCTATTTTTTGCACTTGTGCACGCAATTTTGTAATCCATTGCCCCTTGATTAAAAGGTTCGTTACCAGCAACATAAATCATTTTCATGTCGTTTGGATTATTTTTCCACGAAAGCTTTTCAATTGATTCGGAAATAACCGCACCACAATATTCACTTCCTCCGCGAGTTGTAAGACCAAATAATTTTTGAGATATTAAATCTAAATCAGAAGTAAAAGGAATAATTTGTCTAACAAAATTTTTATTTTCTAAAATATTATCGTTCCCATAATCGTATAAAGCAATTTCAATAGTGGGTGTTTGACCGTTGTATTTCAAATTTGACATGGTATTTACGATTGCCCAAATACGAGATTTAGCTTGTTCAATTAAACCGTCCATGCTATTGGAGGTATCAAACAAAATTGCAATTTGAATATTTCCTGAATAAACTGTTGATTGGGAAAAACCATTCATTCCTACTAAAAGAACAAAAATAAAAGATGCTATTTTTTTCATGACATTGAATTTATACGCTCAGGTACAATCATGCGAAAAAAAGGTTCAATTATCAGCTAGCATTTTTTCTAAATCATCAAATTTCTTATATTTAGCCGAATATTTTTCATTTATAACCTTCGATTGTAAAATTGAAATAAAAATCTGTTAGACGAGGCGTTATCCCGACAATTTAGTGGGCGAAATTGAGAGCGGACAAGGATGTATAATTGGTTTTTTTCAAAGCACTTAAT
>CAZHLZ010000014.1:0-24984 GCA_964532475.1 uncultured Chitinophaga sp. | reverse complement strand
CCCATTTTCGTGGACTATTTTCTGGAATATCAAAGGGAGAATGTGTGCTTCCAGTAAATGCACATTGCATAAATGGTTCTTTTGTTCCGTTGATTTCTTGTAAAAATTTACTGTATAAATCACGGTCGTAAAAATTTAATTTACCGCGCTCTAAATTCGATGGAAAATCATTCTCATCTTTTACCACATCGAAACCATGATCCATAAAATAACCACCAATATTTCCGTACTTCAAATCGCCACTAAATAAGTAAGCACTTGTGTATCCAAATGGTTTTAAACTTTGATTGATTGATTTTAGTTTCCTGCTTTTTTCGGGCTGCATAGAGATCGAAACCTCAGGTATTGCTGGAAATCCACTGAAAATACTTGCATTACCAATTTCAGAAGTGTGACTTGTGCCATACACGTTTGTGAACAGTAAACCTTCTTGTGCTAGGCGATCAAAATTTGGTGTCGCGCCTTTAGTTTCACTCAAACAGCCAATTGCTTCAGCTGCCCAACTTTCGAGCACCACAAAAACTACATTTGGCTTGGTGTTTTCCAAAATGTAATTATCATGTTTTGCTGGAAAACGATACAAATTTTTGACAATATCTTCTGCCACTTGCGGATTAATTTTTGGCATAAACTCATCAATTTCACTTCTGTTATACAGTAAAAAACTTTTCACAAAAAAGTACAATGAATTGATTGACAAATCATTAGCAACGGAGTTGTTGGTGTAAATCGCCGCATTGATATTAATTGGAATTTGCTGAAAACCACCTCTCAAAACCACCATCGAAATGCCACTAAAAAAGAGTAAAAGCAAAAGGTAAATTGGGAATATTAAATAACGTTTCAATGAAAATGAAATTTCATCCATGTAAAGTGATTTTCTAAACAAACGTTTCATGATTTTCCAAGAAAAAACCATTTCGATTAGCAGGTAAACAAAAAACCAAACGGTCATTCCATAATCTGCGGAGCGCACTACCTCATCTGGATTTGAAAGGTGCATGAATACACGCGAAGTCAGCTTGTGATTCCATTCTCCGTAGGCATTTATTTCACCGCAATGAATCATGGCAACAAACAAAAACTCTAAAAATAAAACGGTAAGAAATGCGTATTTTATGAACTTCTTCGGAATAAAAAAATACAAAAACAGCAGAAGCATAGGCAAAAAATTGAGAGCACTTGCCGTTGCCAAATCTAATTTTAAGGAATAAAAGAATGCCAAAATCCATTCAGAAAAGGAACTATTTCCAAATTTATCCCAATTGTGAATTAAAAAAAGTAGACGTTGGAAATCAAAAATTAAGATCCAAAGTAGGAATAACTTTAAAAAATTGAGAATTAATTTTCTGATCATAACTGGAATATAAAGTCCAAATTTACGATTTTTAAAACAAAAAAGGTATTTTTTGCCTTAATCTCGCACCAATTGCACCCAACCTTCTTTTTTAAGCGGAAATTCTAATTTTTGTTGACCCAAGTCTATGGAAGGCAAAAGCAGTTCTTTGATTACATTCAATTCGAGTTTATAAAAATAAACACCAGCGTTGACTGAGGTGGCTGAGGCACTCGAAGGCAGCGCAGTCCCATCCCACAATTGATAAAAGCTCTGGCCATTTCCTAAATCAATTATTATACTGTTGGGGTCTGAGGTTCTCGAAGTCCCACTATGCATCAAATTTCCCCAACGGTTATAAATTTCATAATTTATTTCGAGGGGCAAATTGCTTGTAATACCAAAAACATCGTTGGTGGCATCATTGTTTGGCGTAAAAATGTTGGGTATTTGTAAAAACACTGTATCGTAAACTGAAATAGTGATTGCAAATGTATCTGCGCAATTGACATCATGTTGCCAGGCAATGAGTTCTATTGCATACAAACCGCTTGTATCAGCTACAAAGTTTGAAAAAGTTGAACCTTGTGAAATATCATTTAGAAACCACGAATAATTTGCTGCAAAAACAGAATTATTTGAGATACTCAAATTTAAAGGCGCTGCACCTGTACTTGGATTTACTGTAAAAAGTGCCTCTGTTTGATTTTGCACCCCTATGACAACTGTTGTATCTGAAATACAGCCATTTCCGTCTTTTAGTTTCACGATATATGACCCAGAAGCTAGGTTTGCAAAATTGCCCGTAAAAGTTGAACTTAGTTGAAAATTACCATTATTTAAGGAGTAACTTATAGGCAAAACGTTTGAATTTGTAGCAACAGCCACCAATTTACCATCTTCTAAACCACATGTACTAGCACTTAGATTTACACTCGAAAATTGTGGTCTATCTCTCACATTAATTTTGATGGGTCTGACTACCGAACAAGAATCGTTATTCCATATCTGAACGGTGTAAAGCGTGGAACTATCTCCCGAAAAAATTGGGTTGGCACAATCTGTGCAGGATAAATACATGAGGGCAGATGGATTTGCTGCTTTCCATTCATACGCCTGACCTCCTGAGGTGGAAAGTTGGAGTGTTTCTCCTCGACAAATAGTGGTGTCGGGGGTGAGGGTGAAAGAAAATGTGTCGCAGGGGGTGGAGTAAGCTAAAGGGAATGAAATGTAGTTATTAAATATATTGATAGAACTATTTGTAATTAATTTAATTTCAAATGTGCTGTTAGAATTTAAATACTCATTTATGATTGCTATTCCATCACTTTCATTCATTACATTATTAGCGATATCATCATCTAACCCAAAAAGAAAATTATTTTCATAATAGAAACTCCCCTTAACTCCAGCACCAGTATATTGTTGATTATTCATATCACTTCCTTTGATTTCACCAATTAAATTATCATTTATCAAAACCTTCGTCTTATCTATATTAGTGTCCCATAATATATCTGATTGAATGGCTAAACCAATGTCTTTATCAAACAGAATAGGATTAATATTTTCAATTAAATACTCTGAGGTATTCAAAATTAGATTTTGGTTATTAAGTATTAATGAAAAATTAATTGTACTAAAAATTTCATTTTCATATAATACAATTAAGTAAAAACAATGATATTTACTATCGTGTAAATAGTTTTGTTCTGGTATTTGAATTGGATATACATTTTGGTTTGTTGCAATCAAATTAGTGACGTCTAATTGATGTGTTATTGATGAGCTAAATTGGCCTGAAGCATGTGAAATATTATATTCTGTTATTTTTGTTGTTTCATTTAATTTTAAAGGAGAATTGTTGAAGTAAATTAATATATTTTTTGAAACCCCATTTTCTGATTTATTGATATTTTCATAACAAATTATAAATGCTTTTCTAATTGTTGATGTAGGATTAATATTTACTTGAATATTGGATTCAAAATAGCTGCTGGATACACCAAAAGAGGTTCCTGAAGCCGTTACTCCTCCTTTAAAAATATCTTGAAACAAAATAACTTGTGCGTTTATAGAGAAACACAACATTAAAATAATGCACAAAACGGAATTGTTAATAAGTTTTTGTAAAAAAACTTGCATAACATCCTGTGTCACAAATTTTGTGCTTTTGCTACTAACTTTATTTGTAATAAAATCTATTTTGAGAAACAACATTAAGAACCAAATGAAAACAAATATACAAATTATTTTTCATCATCTTCAGGACTCTATTAGCTAATTTATTATTAAATATTTGCTTACCCCTTCTTCTTCTCCAATCCCCAAACCACAGAAACAAAAATTAGAATGAAGAAATTTTTGAGTACAAAATTTACAATACTTGAATCAAAATGAATGCTGCTCGCTATCCAAAACAAGAGTAAACTTAAAATCAAATACAGGAAGAATTTGCGAAGGTTGTATTTAATTGGATAATATTTTTGACCCAAAATGTAGGAAACAATCATCTGTGCTGCGTAAACTATTAAGGTTGCCCAAGCACAAGCCCAATATCCATATTCAGGAATAAAAAGTACATTGATGGTAACCGTTAAAATTGCTCCGCCAATCGATATGTAGGCGCCAAATTTTGTTTGTCCTGTGAGTTTATACCATATACTTTGGTTGTAATATACGCCCAAAAAGACATTTGCAAGCAACAAAATTGGAACAACACCCAAACCAACCCAATAACTTTCATTTTGAATAAAATGTTTGAAAACATCAATGTTTAAAGAGACCAACAAAAAGATGAAACACACTGCTGCCACAAAATAATTCATGGTTTTCACATAAATTTTGTTTCTATCTTCATTTTTGGATTGTGCGAAAAAAAATGGTTCGGCGGCAAAACGGTAGGCTTGTAAAAATATCGTTACAAACATGGCTAATTTATACACCGCTGAATAAATCCCTAATTCCGCCGTAGCTTCACTTAAAGTTTTCCCGCCAGTAAACAAAATCCTACGCAACAAAATCCGATCTAAGGTTTCATTAATAATTCCCGCAAAGCCTGCAAAAACAAGCGGTAAAGCATACTTAAGCATTTCAAAAGCTAATTGAAAATCAAAAATCAGTCGGATGTTTAAAAAGTCCTTATAGAGTAAAATTGGTTTTATTAAGGAGGAAATTAAATTGGCAATGAGAATAAACAAAATTCCTTCTTCTGGCCTACTTTCGTTGAAGAAAACGAGCATAAAAATCAAATTCAATACAATGTTTATTCCAATGGACGAAAACTGAATCAGTGCAAATTTTACTGCTTTTTCCTCTGCGCGTAATTTCGCCAAGGGCAAACTTGTGATGGAATCAATACAAACAATTAAAACGAGTAGCACAATGTATTCCACATGATCTTCGTAAAGCATCACTTTTGCTATGCTTTCATTAAAAAATAAAATGACCAGAAAAAATACAGAATTTAGCCCAATTAAAGTCAAAAAACTGTTTCTAAAAACGCTTTCTTTGTCGTCTTTTGTGTTCAAAAAACGGAAGAAAGAGGTTTCCATCCCAAAAGTTAAAACAATCACCAAAAATGCAACCCAAGAATACAAGTCGGAAATGATTCCGTAACCATCTGGATTTAATTTGTTAGTGTGTAAGGGAACCAATAAATAATTAAGTAATCTACCCAGAATACTTGGTAATCCGTAGATGGCAGTTTGACTTAAAAGTTTTTTTATTGGGTTCATTTCAAGAATAAAAATACAAAAAGGATTTCAAAAAATTAAAATCCTTTTATTGTGTTATTTTTGTGTGTATCAGTTTTTATAAATTAAGAGCGGAAATTTGCTTTTCTTTTTTCCAAGAAGGCAGTTGTTCCTTCTACGAAATCTTTCGTTCCAAAACAATTACCAAATTCATTGATTTCACTTTGGTAACCATCCACACCGTCTTTAAAGTTGGCATTTATAGCACGAATTGCACTTGAAATTGCTGTCGCAGAATTATTTAAGATTTTGCTCGCCAATTTATCTGCTTTTTCATGTAAGTCTTCTAAAGAACAAACATCATTTACCAAGCCCCATTTGAGTGCCTCTTCGGCTGAAATCATTCCTGCGGTAAATACCATTTCATTGGCTTTTCCCTTCCCTACAAGTTGCGCCAAACGCTGCGTTCCACCATAACCAGGAATTACTCCTAAAGAAACTTCAGGTAAACCCATTTTGGCATTTGTTGAAGCAATTCTGATATGTGAGGCCATGGCTAATTCCAAACCACCACCCAATGCAAATCCATTGATTGCGGCGATTACTGGTTTGCTCATGTTTTCAATAAAATGAAATAATAATTCTTGACCTTTCGCAGCTAATTCTTTTCCTTGAGCGGTGTCAAAATCTGCAAATTCTTTGATATCTGCTCCTGCAACAAAAGATTTCTCGCCAGAACCAGTGATAATAACAACACCAATTGCCTCATTTTCATTAGCACTTTTTAAGGCTAAGTGAAGTTCTTGAATCGTATCTTTATTTAAAGCATTTAACTGAGCTGGACGATTGATTGTAATCCAAAGCGTTTGATTTTTTTGTTCTGTTAAAATGTTCATTTTTTTATTATTTGATGTTTAGACGATAGACTTTACACTTAATGAGTTTTTATTTTATGTCAAGGGAATAATTTCAACTGCTAATTCCTAACTATAAACTACTAACTTTTCACTACTAGCTAAAATCTTTAGGCTTCAGGTGCCAATCGCAAAACGATTCCGTCAATTTCTTCTGTTATTGGAATTTGACAACCCAAACGAGAATTCGACTTTACAAAAAAAGCTTGGTCCAACATATCCAACTCGGCATCACTTTGCTCTTCCAAGGGAGTTTCAGACTCTAAATAGCACTGACAAGTTGCACACATGGCCATTCCACCACATTCACCTTTTACGGGTAATTCATACGAACGACATAATTCCATGATGTTCATATTCATATCAGTTGGTGCTACTAAGTCGTGCGAAACACCTTCTCGATCAATAATTGTTACGGTAATATCACTTGCCATTTCTCAACATTTTCTTGCAAAAATAATGTTTTTTACGTGAACTTAGAAAACTCCTTGATGCTAGTTGAAATTTTTTCGCTCAAAACCCTAAGAGAAATGAGAATAAATGGCAATTTTTCACTGAAATTCACTACTTTTGTGCAAAATTTTTATCTATGATTCAACGCATTCAGAGTTTATATTTAGTATTAGCAATTACATGTTTGGCAATTGTTACGACTGGAACTGCAATTTTTTCTCATGAAGGAAAAGATTTTTTGATGGTATTTTCAGTTTTTGGTATCGAGAAATTTGATGCTGCCCATAAAAGCATCGAACTTATTTCATATCCTTATTTTATGTCAACTTCAATATTAATTTTATTGAGTATTTTGTGTTTATTGTCCTACAAAAACCTTAAAAATCAAATAAAATTGATCAAAATAATTAATACCATCTACTTGATGCTTTTATTGTTATTATTCTTATTTCTTTTCTTCGCTAAATTTTCAGATAATTCTCAATTTCCTTCTTTAAAAATAGGTTTTTACCTACTTATTCTTGGTTTTCCATTTATATTTTTAGCATACTTAGGCATTAAAAAAGACAAAAATTTACTTGATTCACTGAATCGCTTAAGGTAATTTCTACATTCTCAATTCTACATTCTCAATTCTACATTCTTAATTTAAATAAATGAACTATCTTTCAGTAGAAAACCTTACAAAATCTTTTGGCGACCGCGTCTTATTTTCTGACCTAACTTTTGGCATCGATCTAGGTCAAAAAGTGGCAATTGTTGCTAAAAATGGAGCAGGTAAAACTACCTTGTTGCGTTGTTTGATGAACTTGGAACAAATTGATTCAGGAAGAATTGTATATCGAAATGACATTCGAATAGTTTTTATGGAACAAGCTGAAAATCTAAACGAAAATCATACCGTTTTAGAAGCAGTTTTCGCCCATGATTTGCCTGAAATTCAAGCGGTTAAAAAGTATAACATCGCCTTAAAAAACGGGAATGAAGACGAAATAAACGCTTGTTTTCAAGAAATGACTGATTTGTACGCTTGGGACATTGAAGTGAAAGTGAGTCAAATTTTGTCTGTTTTGAAATTAGACAATACCGATTTATTGATTTCGAATCTTTCTGGAGGACAAAAAAAACGTGTTGCCCTAGCAAAAGTGTTGATCGCTGAAGCAGATTTTTTAATTCTTGATGAGCCAACAAATCACTTGGATTTAGATATGATTGAGTGGTTAGAAGAATTTTTATCTAAGTCAAAATCCACGATTTTAATGGTGACCCACGACCGCTATTTCTTGGAAGTTGTTTGCGACACCATTTTAGAATTAGAAGATCAAACTATATATAAATACAAAGGAAATTTCTCTTATTATTTGGAGAAAAAAGCAGAACGACAAGAGCAATTACAATCCACCATTGAGAAAGCTAAAAATACCTTCAAAAAAGAATTAGACTGGATTCGCCGTCAACCAAAAGCACGTGGAACAAAACAAAAAGCACGTGTAGATTCTTTTGAAGACGTAAAAAAAGTGGCAAGTCAACGAATTAATGATGATGAAATTGATATTCCAGTAAAAATGGAACGTTTGGGCTCAAAAATTGTTGAACTGCATAAGGTTTCTAAATCTTTTGGTGACAAAAAAATCTTGGATGGTTTTACGTACAACTTCCAACGAAACGAGCGTTTAGGGATTGTTGGAAACAATGGAACAGGAAAATCTACTTTTTTAAATATTATTCAAGAACGTGAAGAAGTAGATGCTGGAAAAGTTGTTGTTGGTGAAACAGTTGTTTTTGGATATTACAGTCAAGAATTAATTCAAGTTGATGAAAACAAACGAGTAATTGACGTCATTCGTGATATTGCAGAGTACATTCCATTGGAAAAAGGAAAAGAACTTTCTGCAGCACAGTTTTTGGAGAAATTTTTATTCTCCCGAGACATGCACTATAATTACGTTTATAAATTAAGTGGTGGAGAAAAACGAAGGTTGAAATTGATGACCGTTTTGATGTCTAATCCAAATTTTTTAATCTTAGATGAGCCAACAAATGATTTAGATATCTTTGTAATGAGCGTGTTAGAAGATTATTTACGCACCTTTGGAGGCTGTTTGATTGTGGTTTCTCACGACCGATACTTCATGGATAAAATGGTGGATCACGTGTTTGTTTTCGAAGGTAAGGGAGCAATAACTGACATTATCGGAAATTATACCGAATACAGAAAACAATTGGCTTACCTCGACAAAACGGCAAAAGACGAACAAAAAGGAATTAAGGCTGATCCTAAAAAAGCAGAACAACACAACATCAAATCCACCTTAATTACTGGAAATGTTGACAAAAAGGAAAATCGTAAGTTAAGTTTTAAGGAAAAGGAAGAATTTAAAACTTTAGAAAAAGAGTTGGAAAACTTGGAAGCTGAAAAGGAAAAATTTACCCTTGTTTTATCTGACGGAAACTCAAGCAACGATGATATTATGTCTGCAGGAAATAAATTAGCTGAAATCGTAAAGGCGATTGATGAGAAAACTGAACGTTGGCTTGAATTGGCAGAATTTGCCTAATTTTGTCTAAAAATTTTTAATTAATTTTGTCAATAATTAATTTATTATGATTTTACCAATAGTTGCATACGGAGACCCTGTTCTTAAAAAAGAGGCACAAGACATTGAAAAAACTTTCCCAGACTTAAATGTCTTGATTGAAAACATGTTCGAAACTATGTATAATGCGCAAGGTGTTGGTTTGGCAGCTCCACAAATTGGGCAATCAATTCGTTTGTTTGTTATTGATGGGAGTCCATTTGCGGATAAGGAAGAAGACGAAGAACACGACCCCAAGGCAGATGGAATTGATGGATTCAAAAAGGTATTTATCAACCCAATTATAACAAAAGAAGAAGGTGAAGAATGGGGATTTAACGAAGGCTGCTTGAGTATTCCAAAAATTAGAGAAGAGGTTTTTAGAAAAGAAATCGTTCACATTACTTACTTCGATCAAAACTGGAAACAACATAAAGATGTTTACGAAGGGTACAAAGCACGTATCATTCAGCATGAATACGATCACATTGAAGGTGTTTTGTTTACGGATCATCTTTCTGTTTTGAAGAGAAAATTATTAACCAAGAAATTGACAAATATCTCTAAAGGAGAAGTGATTGTTGATTACAAAATGAAATTTCCATCCATTCAACGTAGACGTTAACTTCAAAAATTATTTCCCATGAATAAATTTATTTTTTTCACATTTTTAACTTTAGTTCTTATCGCTTGTAATAGCAAAGAAGAAAAACAAGTTGCTGAGAAACCAACAAAAGAAGTTCTAAAGAGCAAAATCGATGAAATGGATGATTCTTTGCAGGTTTTGTATCAGGAAATCATGAAAGACCCAAACAAGAAAATTCCTTCCTTGACTATTTACAACACAATCAACAAATATAAGGATTTTTACGAAAACTATCCAAAAGATCCATTTGCACCAGTTTGTTTAGATAAAATTCAACAATTGTATTTACAAGAAAAGGTGTATGATAAATCTCTTGAATTTACAGATATTCTATTAAAGGAATACCCAGCCTATAAAGATAAAGCGCTTGTTTTATTGAACGCTGGTTCTACCTGTGAAATTCTCAATGATAGAAAGAAAATGAAAAAATACTACACCCAACTTTTGGAAGAATATCCTAAAATTGATAAGGACACTAAAGAAATGGTTGAATTTAGACTAAAACACATCGATTTAACTTTTGACCAATTGATTGAACTTCAATCCAAAGAACTTAGCAAAAAGTAAATCTTAGCGATTTTCTACCACTTCTGCCCTAGCCCTGATTGCAATGGAAATCCTTTTTTTCTCAAAAAAGATTGCAATGGAAAGCAGGAAAAAGCTTCTGAAAACAAAGGTAAATTTAAACTTCAAGTCGCTTAAGCGACACCTAGTATGTGTACTTCATTTCTGGAATTAATCAAAAATTTATACTTTTGCAATCCATGAAAAACGAAAAACACAATCGTGCTTTCCTGATTTGCTTGGCGATTTATCCCTTGTTAACTATTCTTTTTTACGCATTAGGTGGCGTGATAAAAGATTTACCCATTCCTCTCAAAACTTTTTGTTTGACCATCATTGCTGTTCCAACGGTAGTATATTTGATTTTACCTTTTTACCATCGAATTTTTAAATCTTGGTTTAAGTGAAACTCAAAAAATTACATCACTTGGCAATTATTTGTTCAAATTACGAGAAATCGAAAGCGTTTTATAGTCAAGTTTTAGGATTTACAATAAAACAAGAAGTCTTTCGTGCGGATAGAAAGTCTTATAAATTAGATTTATCCTTGAATGGAACTTACCTAATTGAATTGTTTTCATTTCCGAATCCACCAAAAAGAAGTTCAAATCCGGAAGCTTGCGGTTTAAGACATTTGGCCTTTGAAGTTGAAAATATAGAGGAGGCAATTTTTTTTTTAAATCAAAAAAATGTGCCTTGTGAAAACATTCGTGTGGATGAGTTTACGAATAAAAAATTTACTTTTTTCGAAGACCCAGATGGTTTACCCATTGAGTTGTATGAAATTAACTGAAAATTGTCTGCAAAACAAGAGTCTATTTCACAATTTTTCTCAAATCTGTTTTAAAACAATTCCTACTTTCTAAACGTTTCGTATATTTGTAATTCCAATGATGAGCGTTCAAGAAATATTAGCACCAATTGAAGGTGAAATGAAAGAATTTGAAATCCGATTTCAAGAAAACATGAAGTCTGATGTCGCGCTTTTAGACAAAATTACTCATTACATTATCAAACGAAAAGGAAAACAAATTCGTCCCATGTTTTTGTTTTTAACTGCAAAAATGCTGGGAGAAGTAAATGATAAGACCTATCAAGCGGCTTCCTTGGTTGAACTTTTGCACACAGCAACACTTGTACACGATGATGTTGTTGATGATGCTAACGAACGACGCGGCTTTTTTTCAGTAAATGCCCTTTGGAAAAATAAAGTAGCTGTGTTGGTCGGTGATTTCATGCTTTCTAAAATTTTGTTGCTTTCGGTAGAAAATAAAAATTACCGTTTGTTAGAAATTATTTCAAAAGCGGTGCAAGATATGAGTGAAGGCGAACTTCTTCAAATCGAAAAAGCAAGAAAATTAGACATTACGGAAGAAATTTACTTTGAAATCATTCGTCAGAAAACCGGTTCATTAATTGCCACTGTGTGCGAAGCTGCTGCTGCTTCCGTTGATCGCGATGACAAAAGTGCAAGCATGCGTAAATTTGGTGAACTAGTTGGATTGGCATTTCAAATCAAAGATGATATTTTTGATTATGGTACTGATAATGATATCGGTAAACCAACGGGCTTGGATATTCGTGAACGAAAAATGACTTTGCCTTTGATTTATGCCCTTGCGAATGGAACTAATGAGGTAAAAAAAGAGCTAATTTATATTGTTAAAAATAAAAATGAAGACTCTAAATTCGTGCGACGCGCTGTGCAATTAGTTGTTGAATCAGGAGGAATTTCTTACGCCCAAAAAAGAATGAATGAAATCATTGTTGAAGCCTTAGAGTTTGTGAAAGATATTCCAGATTCAATAGCGAAGAATGCACTTGTTTCATTGGTGAATTATACGATAACACGAGAAAAATAATAACTAATTTTAAATTATAATTATGAAAACATGGCTGTTTTTATCACTTATTTTTGTTGCTTTCGCCTGTCAGCAAGAAGAGGAAGTCAAAAAAAAGAAATTTGAAGATTTGGTAGTAATCAAAGATGGAGTTTACACAGAATATTACCCTGGCAAAAAAAACATCAAATTGCAAGGCGGTTTGAACAAAGAAAATGAACGCCATGGCAGATGGGTTTTTTATTCGGAAGCAAAAACTGAATTATCTGTAACACATTATAACAATGGTTTAAAAGATGGTCATTCAATTGTCAAATATCCAAATGGTACCATTTTTTACTACGGAGAATACCGAAACGACAAAAAAATAGGTGTTTGGAAAACCTATGATGAAAAAAGTAAATTAGTCGAAGAAAAAGATTTTGGACTCTAGGATTGAAGATGGTAAGATTTTAGGATATTAAGACAATAGGACTTTAAGATATTAAGACTATGATTTACAATTCTATTATGTTGATTGAGCGAAGTCGAAACCAACACAACTACTAACCCACAACTACTAACTCATAACTAAAAACTCATAATTTATCATTTATAACTTATAAATTATCGTTAACTAAAAAGTGGCACGTATACCCGAAAATATCATTGATAACATTATTCAAACTGCTCGCATTGAGGAGGTGATTGGACAATTTGTCAATTTGAAAAAAAAGGGTTCGAATTACATGGGTTTGAGTCCATTTACGGACGAAAAAACTCCATCGTTTAGTGTTTCTCCAGCAAAACAAATTTTCAAGTGCTTTTCTACTGGTAAAGGTGGTTCTGTTGTAACTTTCCTAATGGAAAAGGAACATTATTCTTATCCAGAAGCTTTAAAATGGCTGGCAGAAAAATACAACATTGCGCTTCCTGAAGAAGAAGAACAAACTCCGGAACAAATTGCAGCTTACACAGAACGTGAAAGTTTGCAGATAATCAATGAATTTGCCAAAAATCATTTTATGCAGAATTTGCATGAAAACGAAGAAGGAAAAGCAATTGGTTTGAGTTATTTCCTTGAAAGAGGTTTTAGAAAAGACATTGTAGAAAAATTTCAACTTGGATTTTGTTTAAATTCTGGCCATGATTTTACCGATGCAGCAAAAGCAAAAGGCTATAAATTAGAATTTTGTGAAAAAGTTGGTTTGATCAAATCCAAAGATGACCGCCATTTTGATTTTTTCAGAGGTCGTGTCATGTTCCCAATCCATTCTGTTACAGGAAGAATTTTGGGTTTTGGTGGTCGAACTTTAACGAATGACAAAAAGGTTGCCAAATATTTCAATTCACCTGAAAGTATTATTTACAACAAAAGTGAAATACTTTACGGTTTATATTTTGCCAAAAGCGACATCATAAAATACGACAACTGTTTTTTGGTTGAAGGGTATACCGATGTGATTAGTTTAAATCAAGCAGGTTTAACCAATGTTGTTTCTTCTTCTGGAACTTCCTTAACAAAGGATCAAATCAAATTAATTCGCAGATATACACAAAATATTACGATTTTATACGATGGTGATGCGGCAGGAATAAAAGCTTCGTTCCGAGGTATTGATTTGATTTTAGAGGAAGGAATGAATGTGCGCGTCGTTTTATTTCCTGATGGAGATGATCCAGATTCGTACTCTAAAAAAGTCAACACTTCTGAATTAGAAAATTACATTAAGGAAAACACGAAGGATTTCATTACTTTCAAGGCAGAATTATTGTTGAATGATGGAAATCCTGACCCAAGCATTCGCGTGAAATTAATTCACGATATTGTGCATTCAATTTCCTTGATTCCAGATCAAATTAGTCGCTCGATTTACGCCAAAGAAATTGCGAAAAGGTTTGATGTTGATGAACTTATCATTTCACAAGAACTCCTTAAAATCAGAAAAAAAGACCTTGGAAAACAAGTTGGTGAAACACAGATTGAACAAGTAATTGTTGAGCCAACACTTCCAAGTAATCAGGCAACTGCAGCTAGTAAAAAGGAACCAGTTCATTACGAAGAATTTAATTTAATTCGAATTTTAGTAAAATACGGTGTGTATTTGGTTGATATTGAACAAGTTTCAGAAAAAGGTGAAATTCAAAAAATAAATACTTCTGTTTGTGAATTAATTATCCATGAGTTAAATCGTGATGAATTGTACTTTAATCATCCAGTGTACACCAAAATATACGATTTTATTGTGGAGGGAATTGCAAATAATACCTTGTATCAATCGAGTAATTTAAGCAGACACCAAGATCAAGAAATTGTTCGTTTTGTATCGGATATTGAAACTGAAAAATACGAATTAAGTCACAATTGGCTACTTCATTATAAAATTGATACAAAAACGGAACTAGACAATTTACACTCTTGCGTAATCAATGCCATTTATTCATTTAAAATGCGAAAAGTGTTGGATCGAATTAGTGAAATAGAGCGAGAATTGAGTGAAATAGAAGAACGTAATCAGAATGAGGACATCGATTCTTTATTGATAGAAAACATCACTTTACACAAGGTGAAAAAAGAATTGGCCAAAGAACTTGGAAGAATAATATTACATTAATTTCAGAAAAAATGATGAGTTACACCCTTTTTAAATTAGGACCATACAACGTTTGTTTGTGGAATTTATTGGCTTTGGGAATGATTTTTTTGATTGCTGCAATAATGCGTAGGGTCATCCATCGTTCCTTAAAAAAATACCTAATTGGGGCAAACATTCACCTGGAAGGAAACCGAACAACCTGGTTAAAACTTTTTAGTCAAAGTGTTTATGTTGCAGCGGTTTACGTGGCCGTTTGGAGTTTCAATATCAACAATAACGACGTTTCTTTTGAGGAATTTTTAGATTACAACATTGTTAAGAACAAGTATTTTAAGATAAGTTTTTACCAAATCATTGTAGTTACTTTAATCATCTTTGGTGCCAGGATGTTGCTGAATTTTATGAAATTGTATTTCAGTAAAAAATTTAGAAACAAAGTGGATTACAATCCAAGTACGGAATTCGTTTACGTTCAGCTTAGCAAGTATGTGATTTATGTGATTCAGTTGCTAATGATATTAAATACACTGCATGTTGACTTAACAAATTTTTTCATTGGATCGGCAGCCTTACTGGTTGGTTTGGGATTGGGATTGCAAGATGTTTTCAAAGACATGTTTTCTGGTTTAGTACTTCTTTTTGAAGGAACGGTAAAAATTGGCGACATCATTGAGCTACAAGACTCAAAATTTAAAGAACCTATAATTGCCAAGATTTTAAAAATAAATGTTAGAACCACTCAAATTGAAACGCGTGATGGCAATGTATTGATTATTCCAAATGCAAAATTAACGCAAGAATACGTTGAAAACTGGAGTCATGGTAACAATTTGTCTCGATTTATTATTCCTGTTACGGTAGAATACGGAACAAATACAGAACATGTTTGTGAGTTGCTAAAACAAGCAGCATTTGCACATCCAAAGGTGAAAAAATCGGAAGATGTGAGTGTGCGTTTGAAAAATTTTGGTGAAAATGGCTTGCAATTAGAACTGTATTTTTGGGCTGATCAAAGTTGGGATATCAATATTTTTAAATCAGAAATTCGTTTTGAAATAGATCGTTTGTTTAGAGAATATAAAATTACCATTCCATTTCCGCAACGAACAATGCATGTGCGCGAACAAAACTAGATTTTCATTGTTTGCAACAATAACATTTGAAATTAGACTCCATGAATAAAATAATCGCTCAAAAGGAATTATTTCTTATCTTAATTTTAATCATTTTTCATGCGGTGGGTTTGATTGGAATGAATATTTCTAGTTACCGAGCAGATATTTTATCACTTAGTTCCATGAATTTATACATTTCATTTTTCGCTGTGATTTTAGCACGGAATCATCATTTTTCGAAATTCATTCTCTTTGTTTTACTTAGTTTTTGCCTTGGAATGATTTATGAAATCATTGGTGTAAAAACGGGATATTTGTTTGGTGATTATTATTACGGAGCCAACTTGGGTTCAAAATTTATGGGAGTTCCTTTTGTCATTGGTTGCAATTGGGCAATTTTAAGCATTTGTTCTGGAAACTTAATCCACAAGTTAAAAACATCGATTTACCTCAAAACTTTACTTGCGAGCTTGCTCATGGTTTTATTAGATTTCATGATCGAACCCATCGCCATGGAACTAGATTATTGGCAGTGGAAAAATGGTGAAATTCCGATTTACAATTACATTTGTTGGTTTGTATTATCTTTGCCCTTAAGTTTTTTGTATTTTAAATTAAAATTAAGCGAACAAAATAAACTTACTAATGGTTTATACCTTATATTAGTAGTATTTTTTGGAGTTTTATTAATCTTGTAAGTATGTATTGGTGGGGACCTATTGTAATGTTGTCAACGTTTTTTGTCATGGAATTCATGGCTTGGGCAACGCACAAATTTGTAATGCACGGTTTGATGTGGCATTTTCACGAGGATCATCATGTTCCTGAAAATAAATTTTTTGAACGAAATGATGTGTTTTTCTTGATTTATGCGATTCCATCTTGGTTGTGTATCATGTTAGGAATGATGAGCGATGCTTACGTTCCAGTTTGGATAGGATACGGAATCGCCATGTATGGGTTTACTTATTTTATGATTCACGACGTTTATATTCACCGCAGATTCAAATGGTTACGTGATATTGATCATCCTTATTTTATCGCTATCAGAAAAGCACATAAGGTTCACCACAAACACATGGGAAAAGAACACGGGGAATGTTTTGGAATGTTAATCGTGCCCTTGAAATATTACAAGGAAGCTAAAAAAACTTTCAATCGTAAGTATCATTCAAGTAAAGACTAAAACGGAGTAAATGAGTGCTTATTTATGGATTATTATCGCCACTGTTGCAGGACCATTTGCACTCAGTTTCGACAAAAAAGTTGCTTTTTACAAGCAATTCAAATACCTATTTCCTGCGATTTTATTGGTTGGTTTTGCCTTCATTTGTTGGGATATTTATTTTACAGCAAATAGCATTTGGGGTTTCACTCCTGAATATCTTTCCGGAATTTATTTTTACAATTTGCCTATTGAGGAATGTTTATTTTTCTTAGTGGTTCCTTTTGCGTGCGTTTTTATTCATGAAGTTTTGAAGGCTTATTTTCCAAAATTTCAAGGAAAAAAATTGGCTCATTTCTTTGCTTTCGCTTTCACCTTTTCAGGTTTACTTTTTGGTGTAATGAATTTCGATAATTGGTATACCTCTTCTGCGTGTATAATTTCTGCCATTTTAACCATTGGAATTTATTTCAGATTTAGAGTTTCTTGGTATCAAAATTTTGTGTTCACCTACCTCGTTGCTTTGATTCCCTTTATTATTGTCAACGGAATTTTAACAGGTGCTGTCACTGACAAACCAATTGTATGGTATAGCGAAGAACATATAATTGGACTTCGAATCATTACTATTCCCTTCGAAGATTTGTACTATAATTATTGTATGTTGCTTCCCATTGTTGGGATTTTTGAGTATCTTAAAAGTAGAAGAAAGGACTAGTTTTGGTAGATTTTTTATTGTTCACATGCAATTCCTTTTTTCTAAAAAATTTCAGAAACAAAAAAAGCTTGTCTATTTAAGACAAGCTTTTCTTTGCTCTTATGTTTCCCTTAATCCTTAATCAAGAATTGGAATTTATCAATATTTTTTAAGGCGATACTTGTTCCACGTGCTACAGCTCTCAATGGATCTTCGGCAATGTGAACGGGTAATTTTGTTTTTTGAGAAATACGTTTATCTAATCCTCTCAACATTGAACCTCCACCAGCTAAATAAATACCTGTTCGGTAAATATCTGCAGAAAGTTCAGGTGGCGTCATTTCTAATGCACTCAAAATAGCCTCCTCAATTTTAGAAATTGTTTTGTCTAAAGCATGAGCAACCTCAGAATAAGTTACAATAATTTCTTTCGGAATACCTGTCATTAAATCTCGTCCACGTACTGCATAATCTGGCGGTGGATTATCCAATTCAGGAATCGCAGCACCAACTTCAATTTTTAATTGTTCAGCAGTTCGTTCACCAACAAGAATGTTGTGCTGACGACGCATGTATTCTTCAATATCTTGCGTAAAATCATCACCAGCAATACGAATTGACTTATCACACACAATTCCTCCAAGAGCAATAACGGCAATTTCTGAAGTTCCTCCACCTATGTCAATAATCATATTTCCCATAGGTTCTTCCACGTCAATCCCGATTCCGATTGCAGCAGCCATTGGCTCGTGAATTAGGTAAACTTCTTTGGCTCCTGCATGCTCACATGAATCTCGAACAGCTCGTTTTTCAACCTCAGTAATACCTGAAGGAATACAAACAACCATTCTTAAATTTGGAGAGAAAATACTCTTTTTTCCGGAATTAATCATTTTGATCATCCCGCGAATCATTGCTTCAGCACTTTGGAAATCCGCAATTACACCATCTTTCAAAGGCCTAACTGTTTCAATTAATTTGTGGGTTTTTCCGTGCATTTGCTGTGCCTTCTTACCGATGGCAACAATGTTTCCTGTTTGAATATCTCTCGCTACGATAGAAGGCTCATCTACAACTACTTTATCATTCATGATAATTAACGTGTTGGCTGTTCCTAAATCGATTGCAATTTCTTGCGTTAAAAAACTAAATAATCCCATTTTATATATTATGTCCTTCTAAAAAAGACGCTATTTATGACTGTTTATCGTAAAATCTTGAAAATTGTTTCAAAGTTACGTATTTTTTTTATGTAAACTTGAAATTTTAATTTATTTTCATATTAACCTGAGTTCAATTATTAAAATAGTATTGACTGCATCTCTGCTGTGCGGTCAGATCGCTCATAAATAATGAATTACGAGTAATTCAATTGAATATGTATCGGGATACATTGAAAATGTATTATGATGTAAATCGTTGTTTATCAGTGGTATAATTAAGTACTTTGAATAAAACCCAGTTATACTTCGTTTTCCCCTTTCAATTTAGCCCGCTAAATTTTCAAGTGAACACCTTGTCTAACAGATTTTTATTTCAATCTTAATTTCAATTTTGCAATCGAAGGTTATTAAAATCAACAGTTTAGCACTTGAAATATTTTTTTATCCTCAAGTCTTTCGCAATCATTAAAAAGCAAAAAAGCTCAAAAATTATTGCTTAACAATATTTAACAGCCAAAATAAATATTAAATCTATTATCTTTAGCATTTTTGTAGTCTTATTAAGTCAGATAAATTATGTTAGAAGGTGAAAATAATACCTTGAGTCCAGCTGAAAATTTGCGCATTTTGGCAGAAAAAATTCAGCTAGAGAATCAATTGATGCAAACTCTGAAAGCTGAAATTTCTAAAGTCATTGTTGGTCAAACAGGAATGATAGATCGCTTACTAATTGCTTTGCTGGCGAATGGTCACGTGCTTCTTGAAGGTGTACCTGGTTTGGCAAAAACATTGGCAATTAATACGCTTGCAGATGCAATTGATGCAGATTTTTCACGAATTCAATTTACTCCTGATTTACTTCCAGCGGATGTTACAGGAACTTTAATTTACCACCAAAAAACGGAAGACTTTCACGTTAAAAAAGGACCAATTTTTGCGAATTTTGTGCTTGCAGATGAGATAAATCGTGCGCCAGCAAAAGTTCAATCTGCTTTGCTTGAAGCCATGCAAGAGCGTCAAATTACCTTGGGAGATGAAACGCATAAACTTCCGGAACCTTTTTTAGTTCTAGCGACTCAAAATCCGATTGAACAAGAAGGAACTTATCCTTTACCTGAAGCACAAGTCGATCGATTTATGCTAAAAGTGGTTTTGGATTACCCAAAAATTGAAGAAGAACGTTTGATTATTCGCTCCAACGTTAGAAAAGAAGGGTTGTCTAAAGTGAATAAAGTATTTAAACCAAGTGATATCATTCGATTGAGAGAATTGGTGAAAGAAGTTTATTTGGATGAGAAAATTGAACAATATATTGTCGATATCGTATATGCAACAAGAACGCCGGAACGTTATAATTTGCCGCACTTAAAGACGTTAATTACAAACGGTTGTTCTCCAAGAGCAAGTATTAATTTGGCTTTGGCTGGTAAAGCGCACGCTTTTTTAAATAATCGTGCATTTGTAATTCCTGAAGATATTCGAGCGATTGCTAAAGATGTGATGCGCCACAGAATTGCTTTAAGTTATGAAGCTGAAGCGGAGAATATGAGTTCAATCGACATTATTAATCAGATTATCAACAGAGTAGAAGTACCTTGATTAGATTGTTAGATAGTTGGATTGTTAGATTTTTAGATAAATTGCTGTCCAAAAATCTAGTGATCTAACAATTGAATAATCTATTAATAGAACAATCGCAAAATGACCACCGAAGAACTTTTAAAAAAAGTACGTAAGATTGAAATCAAGACGAAAGGCTTGACGAAACACATCTTTTCTGGGGAATATCATTCTTCCTTCAAGGGTCGTGGTATGGCGTTTAGTGAGGTGCGTGAATATCAAATTGGAGATGAGGTAAGAACGATTGATTGGAATGTTACCGCTCGATTTAATTCTCCGTATGTTAAAGTTTTCGAAGAAGAACGAGAACTAACCGTTATGCTAATCATTGATTTATCAGGATCAACCAATTACGGTACGAATGACAAATCTAAAAAAGAATTGGCACTTGAGTTGGCAGCAGTTTTAGCTTTTTCTGCGGAAGCAAATAACGATAAAGTAGGTGCAATTTTCATTACAAACGAAGTGGAGAAATACATCGCTCCTGCAAAAGGAAAAAAGCACATTCTTTATATTTTACGTGAATTAATTGAATTTGAAGCCAAAAATTTAGAAACAAATATCAATGAAGGTTTACGCTTTTTTAGAAATGTAATTAAAAAGCGAAGCATTGCATTTGTGATTAGTGATTTTGTTTCAGAGAACGAATACATTGAAAGTTTTAGAATTTGTAAACGTAAACACGATATGATTGCGCTTCAAATTAATGATCCAAGCGAAAAACAATTGCCCGACCTTGGAATGATTCATTATTTTAACGCGGAAACGGGTGAAAAAACATGGGTAAATTCTTCTTCAAAACAAGTAAAACAAATTTTTGAGGATAATTACAATCGTTTTCAAGCAACCATTGAATCGAACTTTAAAAAAAATGGGATTGATCACACAAGTTTTGATACAACCGAAGATTTTATTCCAAAATTAATTTCATTATTTAATCACCGAAAGTAAGATGAAATTAACATTTTTACATATTCTAGTTCTACTTTCAAGCCTTTCTTTTGCGCAAACAAAAGTGAGTCTTGTAAAAAAACGATTAAAAATTGGTGAACAAACAGAATTAAAATACGAAATTACTTTTTCCGACAAGGAAGGACAATTGAGTTTTATTCCTTACAAAGGCTCGATTCCGTGTTTGGTAGAAATAAAAAATAGCTCCATTCAATCTAATAAACTTGTAAATATTGAAATTTTAGGAGATTTTAAGGATACTTTGTTCAAAAAAGACAATAAACTTACTTGGATTGGTACCTATAAAATTTGTTCTTGGGACACTGGAAATTTTATTCTTCCACCAACAACAATTTCCTCAAAAGATTCTATTTATCAATTTGAACAACTCAAATTTAGCGTTTCAAGCCCAAAACTTTTAGAAGGAAAAGAAATTTACGACATTAAGGAACAATATGTCGAACTTCCAAATGACTACTTTTCGTGGTTTAAATCCTATTGGTATTGGTTCGTAATTTTATTCATTCTTGGCAGTATCGTTTTCCTATATTATAAGAAGAAAAATAAAAAAGAAATTATTCCAGAAAAGGAATTGAGTTTAAAGGAAAAAAGTTTGCTAGCTGTAAATGCTTTGGAACAAGCAAAATTATGGGAAAAAGATCAATTGAAGGAGCATTACATTGAGTTATCATTCATTTTACGTTCTTATTTATCAGCTCGTTATGACTTAAATTTACTTGAGAAAACAAGTTTTGAAACTTCCTTGCAACTTGTGAAAAAAGAGCTTGATAAATCAAGTATTGATAAAATTAAACTTTTGCTTGATTATTCGGACATGGTTAAATTTGCCAAATCAAAACCAGATGAATTTGAAGTTTTTAAGAATTTGGCACAAGCTAAACAATTGATTGTAGAAACAAGTCCATTACAAATAGAACATGTTTAAAGACTGGAACATAGCACTTTGGGAATATGAATTTCTTTCTCCACATTGGTTGTGGTTGTTGCTTCTTGTTCCAGCTTTTATTTGGTGGATGTTTTTCCTAGAAGGAATGCAAAAGGGAGAAATGAAATTTTCTCGTAGCTCTAAAGAACAAAAAAACTTAGGTCAAAATCACATTAAATACATCCGTTGGTTACTTGTTTTCGTGTATGGAACAGTTTTTTCTTTATTAATTATTGCTTTGGCAAAACCTTTTCATTGGTCAGCGTATGAGGATTTTGATGAAAACTACAAAAATGGAATTGATATCGTCATTGCAATGGATATTTCTGGTTCCATGTTGGCCTTGGATTTTGAACCAAATCGATTAGAAGCTTCAAAAAAGGTAGCAAAAGAATTTATCAATGGGCGTCGTGGTGACCGAATTGGATTGGTTGTATATGAAGGTGAAGCTTACACTGCTTGTCCTTCCACATTAGATTATGAAATTTTAAAAACACAAATTGATCGCCTGCAACCAGGAATGTTAGAAGGAGGAACAGCGATTGGAACAGGGTTGGGGACGGCAGTTACACGTTTGAGAAATGATAGTTTGCCTTCCAAAGTGATAATTCTTTTGACCGATGGAATGAACAATCAAGGGGATATTTCTCCAGAAACAGCGGCTCAATTAGCTAAAGCAAAAAATATTAAGGTTTATACCATTGGTGTGGGCTCAACTGGAACGGCTCCCATGCCAAATTTTACTCCTTTTGGGGTGCAATATGTTGAAATGGAGGTTGAAATTGATGAGGTCAGTTTAAACAGAATTGCCACGATCACCGGAGGGAAATATTTTAGAGCAACCAACGAAGAAAGTTTAAGGGATATTTACAAGGAAATCGACAAACTTGAAAAGCGGAAAATTAAAAATCAAGATTTTAAGTCTGAACCGCCAGTTAGTCCTAATCCTTTCATAAACTGGGCAGTTTTGCTACTTGCACTCGCTTTTGGTACGCAAGTTTTTTACTTCAAAAACAATTAATTGCTGCAAAAAATGGAGAAAAATTATTCATACAAAATAAACAAAATTTTGAGCGCCATGCTCATTTGGGAATTGATTTTTTGGTCACTTCTTCTTTCATTTTTGTTTATGATGGATTTTTTCTCAAATTCTAGTACTGACAATCATTTAGCTTTTAAAAATCCTGAAAATTTTTCTGCAATTTACATTATTTTACCGCTATTTATTGTGGTGAATTGCTGGTATTTGTATTGGAAAAATAAAAAACTAGCTTCACTAGGAAAAATTAACACCTTACAAACATTATTAAAACCCTTAAATTCAAGTCGTTACTTTATTTCTTATTTTTTATTACGAAATGCGTTGGTTTTTCTCCTAATTGCTGCAGCACAACCAGTTTTCGGGAGTAAAAAAGTGAAAGGTACACGAGATTCCATGGAATTGGTTTTAGCAATTGATGTATCAAATTCAATGAATACGAGAGACATTGACTCAGAGACTTCACGTTTAGAAATTGTAAAACGAGCGATGATTCAGTTGATAAACAATTTACATGGTGAGAAAATCGGAGTGTGTGTTTTTGCTGGAAGCGCTTACATTCAATTGCCAATCACAGGTGATTATGAAGCAGCAAAAATGTATGTGAATGAAATTGAAACATCGATGTTGTCGAATCAAGGAACAGATATTGCTTCAGCCATGCTTGTTTCTGCTGAAATGTTTTCCAAAGAAAAAACGAGTAAGGCCATTTTAGTGGTAAGTGATGGCGAAAATCATGAAGGAAATGTGGATGAAGCCGCTGCAAAAATTAAGGAGTCAAACATTTTACTGGCAGTTTTGGGTATAGGCACAAAAAGTGGAGGTTTTGTTCCAACAGATCCATTAAGACCAGAAATGGGTTACAAAGTGGATGCTAAAGGAGGAAGAATCATCTCAAAAATGAATGAAAATTTAATGCAGCAAGTTGCTAGAAAAGCAGGAGGATTTACAGTTATCAGTTCATCCGCATATCCAGATTTATCCGAATTAATTAAAGAATTAGGAAATCTAAAACGCACTAAGATTGACGGAATAGAACTTAACATCAAGGAAAATTGGTACCAAATACCTCTTTTGTTCGGAATTTTATTTTTTATTAGCTATTCTTTGTTTCGCCAAGGAATGAATTTTGGGAGGAAGAATTTAGGGTGATTTTATCACCTAGTTGTACTCTTCTTTTTCCAAATGTATGCATCCAACATTGTTTTAATAGCTTCTCTCGAAATTTTGGGCTGCATTTTCTGTTGTAAAATTTATGATTAACTTCGATGCAAACTTTGAAGTTAGACTTTATCTTATCTAGGTTTGATATAATAAAGAAACTATTGGAAATGGATTTTAAATTATTTAGGAAAATGAGGTGTACTCGCATTTTATTATTTACCATAACTGCAATATTGCTAACAAATTGCACCATCCAAAAACGCACATTTAATAAGGGGTATTTTGTGCAATGCAGGCTCCGAAATACAAATCTAATGGAAAGGAAGTTGGAAAATAATGATATGACCCAATTAGATTTGAAAGAGTCCATAAAGAAAAATGAAATTAAAACTACTAATATCAAGATAGCATCTAGTAAAACCTCAAATATGATTTCGCATCATCTTAATGGGGATGATAAAACTTTTGTGGTTCTATATTGAATATTGTGGGTAATTAAATTTTAGCCTACCCGCGATGAAGT